>JABHKC010000094.1 GCA_018692315.1 Bacteroidota bacterium
AATATCATCTTATTTAGAACTATTCTAAATAATATTTTGTTAACTTTGCAACTTGAAATTTAGTTCGTTGAAAATATTGAAATTACAAAATCCGTAGTACCCGAAAAACGAATCCTATGAACGTAATATGTTCATATGTAGGCAGATATAAAATATTGTTCTCAACTTGGGTTAAGAATTAATAAATATGATGCTGCGGAATTATACTGAACTTGCTGGCTTGGGTATAGTTGGACAAAAATATATTTGCATTTGACAATTAATGTAAAAAAAGATGATAACAATACACAGATACTTCAGCATATTGAAAAATTGGAGCCCTGAAATGCTAAATGAAACATTTTTAAGCCATTGTATAAATCAATAGAATGAATTATGTCTAAAAACAACAAAATATATTGGTTAGATAATCTTCGAACTTTCATGGTTTTTTTAGTAGTAGTAACTCATGTTGCTGTTACATATGAAAGATATAGTATGGGCCAAGAGTGGTGGATAGTTGTAGATCCATCAAATAATGATTTTGCCGGTATATTGTTTCTTATTATGAACATTTTTGTAATGGCTACGATATTTTTTATATCAGGTTTTTTCGTTCCATTATCACTGAAATCGAAGACGAATATAGAATTTGTTAAATCAAAATTTATTCGGCTAATGATCCCTTGGTCATTTGCTGTTCTGACATTAATACCTGCTTATAAATTTATATTTTTGTATTCGCGCAACATGCCCCAGGAAGATTGGACAAGCTATTTCCATTGGAATTCTATGTGGAGTCAAAATTGGTTATGGTTTTTACCTGTTTTGTTTTTGTTCAATATAATTTACCTGATATTTTCAAAAATAGACACAACAAAAATTAAACTTGGGAAATACATTTTGCTAACTATTATCTTAGGCCTCATTTTTAGCTTTTTCATGGACTATTTCAGTCTGCATGGATGGACAAAATCTATAATATTAGATTTTCAAAATGAAAGAATACTTATCTATTTTCTAACATTCTTAACTGGAAGTCAATGTTATAATTTAAAAACATTTGAATCAAGTGAAAGAAATAAAAAGGTTGAGATCATTATCCATAGTCTTGGCTGGATTCCTATGAACATATATATTGGTGGAGTAATATACTCTCTGGTAAGCCCTAATGATTATCTTATTTGCAAATCTATGGATATTTTTATTGTTAGGCTATGTTTTTTGCTCTCAGTTACATATTTGATTTATGCTATGGTTGTTAGCTTCAAAAATTACGTAAATAGAAAAAATAAATTCTGGATTGAACTTAATAGTAATTCCTACGGAGTATATATAATTCATGTAATAATAATGGGTATTATAGCAACATTTATGCTAAATAGCAATATGCCTTCAGTTTTAAATATTTTGATTTTGACAATATCTACCTACCTTATTAGTAATCTTTTTGTCTATTCATATAAAAAATTGAGAAAGAAGATTAAACAATCATAAAACATTTTACATAAACGGGTGCTTTGAACTGTTTCCAAATCCAAAGAAATCATGAAAATGAGATAATCTCCAAAAAAAGATTAAATTTGAAATTTTGACATGTTACTAATGTATTTCAACAATTCATTTGGCTTATTATAGAAATATTTTCTTAATAATTTAAAATATAAAACAATGAAAAAAGCAATTGGAGTTTTAACAGTTTTAACTTTGAGTTTAGCAATTGTATTTACTTCTTGCAAAAAAGAAGGCGATTTGTTTGATGGATCAACTGAAAATATTATGCTTAAAAGCTTAGAACCTGATGTGAAAGTCAAGGGAAGCGGAAACATAAAAGATTACAAAAAAGTAATAGTACAGGAGTTAATTAAAAGTGCAAATTGCAAAGACGAAATTGTATCCGGTATTGTCAAATTTTATTACAAAAACGAAATGGTTTTCTCTGTTGATTTTGGAGATGGAAAATGTGACGGTCTTGCTACGGTAAGTTGGTTAGATGAAAATAACAGCCTGCAAACCAAAGTTGTAGATGTATGGAAACTTTTTAAAGACTATAATGGCAAAAAATGTTTTGAAATGGTATATCCGGTAAGCTATACCATGCCTGACAGTACTACACAAATTGTTTTCGAAAATGATGATGATTGGGATGAAATTAAAACTTGGTATGCGAACAATCCCGGATTTGAAAAGGCAGAAATAATTCTGAACTTTCCTGTTGAGATTAAATATGAAGATGGCACTATTTTTACGATAGTTAGCTATGAAGAAATGTTGATAGCAAAAAAGAAATGCTACGACAAATAAATACCAAAATTCTTTGATAATGAGATTAACTCTATTCACTTTTATTCTTTCAATACAAATATTCATGCTTAACGCACAAGAATATCAGAATTCATGGGAGTCGCTTGACACAAGAATTATCCCAACATGGTTTGAAGATGCAAAATTTGGAATATTCATACATTGGGGAGTTTACTCGGTTCCTGCATGGCGAAAATTGGAACCGGGACTATATGCATCTTATGCAGAATGGTATTATGCACGAGTTATGTACAATCAAAAAAATGGAGGAAAAACATTTCATGATAGTAATTATGGTAAAGATTTTGAATACAGGGATTTTGCACCTCTTTTCAAAGCCGAGCTTTTTAATCCTAACGATTGGGCAGATTTGTTTAAAAAATCCGGAGCAAAATATGTTGTATTAACAAGCAAACATCACGATGGTTTTTGCTTATGGCCCACCAAAAGTACGTATAAGAAAAATTGGAACTCTTCGGATATTGGCCCCAACAGAGATATAGTAGGAGAATTGACAACGGCAGTAAAATCCGAAGGTCTAAGGATGGGATTATATTATTCGATTATCGAATGGGAAACCACTAAAACCAAAAGAACAGAATCAGGATATTTTTTGCCATTAGATATAATTAAAAAATACAAAATTCCTGAAGGTGAGTACGTTGATAAACATGTGATACCACAGTTAAAAGAACTAATAGAGAATTATAAACCTTCTCTAATTTTTTCAGATGGAGGAGAATGGGATGGTACTGATGATTATTGGAAAACTAAAGAATTTCTTTCTTGGTTGTATAGCTATTCTCCTGTGAAAGACGATGTTGTGGTGAACGACCGTTTTGCAAAAGGTATGCCTGGTAATCATGGAGACTATTATTCAAGTGAATATAAAGATATGGACGATAGTAAGCTCAGCCATCATCCTTGGGAAGAAAGCCGTGGAATTGGCGGATCATATGGTTTCAATAGAGCAGAAAGTATTGAAGATTACAACAGTTCAGAAGAACTTATTCATGAGTTGATAGACATTGTTAGCCGAGGAGGAAATTTGTTGCTAAATGTTGGTCCAACATCAGATGGAAGAATCCCTGTGATTATGCAGGAAAGATTGATGGATATAGGTCAATGGTTAGAAGTAAATTCTGAGGCTATCTACGAAACAAGAAAATCATCAGTTGACAGACAAGAAAGTACGAATCAAGAAGTATATTACACTACTAAAGACAAAGCACTGTTTTGCATTTTCACCAAATGGACTGACATAATTGAAATCAATCTGGTTGATGGAGAATATGTAAAGAATATAAGTTTGTTGGCCTACAGTGGTAAAATACATTGGGAATTATCTGACGGAAACAAGTTGCGAATTCAAATCCCGAAACTCACAATTAATGAATTGCCTTGCTTTCATGCTTGGTCATTGAAAATTGAGCTTGACGAATGAGTTTAATTTATAAAGTAAGAAAAGGTATTTTTTAGCTACCCCTAAATTATTTCAACCTCTTTCCAAAATATCGGGTAACAAAAGTGGCAAAAGCAACCACAGAAACTGAACTTACTGGCATTAGGATAGCAGCTACAACAGGCGAAAGATTTCCCGAAATTGCATAGCTAATTCCAATAATATTGTAAAAAAATGAAATAGCAAAACTCATTTTCACAATTTTCATTGCTGTTTTGGTGAAATTTATAAAATCGAAAAGTTTGTGAAACTTGCTTGCTTCAAGAATAGCATCGCCGGCTGGCGAAAAGTGATATACATTGTCGGCAATTGTCAGAGCTACATTGCTTTGCATCAATGCTCCGGCATCGTTTAAGCCATCACCGGTCATTAAAATTGTTTTGTTTTGGCTCTGAAGTTTTTTTATAAAATCTTTTTTGTCTTGAGGCTTTTGATTGAAATGCAAATGACTTTTTTTGAAATACTTAAGTAAATTGCTTTTTTCCGAATCGTTATCGCCCGACAATAAGAACAACTCAAATTTTTTAGTTAATGTATTTATAACATTCTGAAACCCAAAACGATATTTGTTATTGATTTGCCAAAAGCCTTTCATTTTTTCATTTATCGAAAGATAAACTGTAGTTGAGCTGTTAGCTTTGTTTTGTTCGGTATTTGCTACAAATTTTTCAGAACCTATCCTTATTTTAAGATTATCGAATTGGCAGAAAATCCCTTTTCCTGCCATCTCTACATATTGCTCAGGTTCTATATAGTCGCAATTTTCGTAGAACTTATATATCGCATTACTCAATGGATGGGTTGATTGTTTGCAAATCGACATTATTGCAGATTTCTCATTTTCAGATAATTCACCACCTATAAATTTAATATTGTTTTCGTCAGGTTTTGTGATGGTTCCAGTTTTATCGAAAACTATCGTGTCAATTTTTGTGAGATTTTCGACAACCGATGTATTTTTTAAATACATTCCGGCATTACCGAACAGCCGCATTGTATTTCCGAAAGTGAAAGGGATAGAAAGCGCTAAAGCACAAGGGCAAGCAACAATCAGCACTGCCGTGAATGAAAATATGGCAGTTTTCACATCGCCCTGAAATAGCCAGAATGTTGAGCCAAGAATAGCTATAAACATTACTACAATTGTAAAATATTTACTTATTCTATCAATTAGATCCGATAAAGAAATCTTTTTCGAATCTTCGTTTTCGCTCTGATTCCATAGTTTTGTGAGGTGGCTTTGAACGACTTCTTTTTCTATTTTCACGGTGATAGAACTTCCGGTTTGCCTACCACCTGCATACACAAAATCGCCAACTTTTTTCAGTACTGGCTTCGATTCGCCCGATACAAAACTGTAGTCGATAATTCCCGAACCACTCGATATTTTAGAATCTGCTGGTATTAGTTCTTTGTTTCTAATTAAAATTTCATCGCCTTTTTTTATTTCATTAAGTAATAAAACCTCCTCTTTTTCCTCAGAAATTTTTGTAACAGCTATTGGAAAATATGATTTGTAATCTCTGTCGAATGAAAGGGCATCGTAAGATTTTCCTTGATACCATTTTCCGAGTAGAAGAAAAAATATTAGTCCTGCCAGAGAGTCGGAATATCCTGTACCGGTGCCGGAAAAAATTTCGTAGGAAGTTTGCAGAAACAGCACTAAAATCCCGAGAGCAATAGGAATGTCGATGTTAATTACTTTTTTCTTCAGGCTTTTGTAAGCAGAAATTATATATCCGTTTCCACTAAAAAAAACTACTGGAAAAACCATTACATAACTCAAAATGCTTAAAAAAGAACCTAAATTTCCCTCTAATTGTTTTCCATTGAAATATTCGGGCAGAGCATAGAGCATCACATTTCCGAAAACGAAACCGGCTACGCCAATTTTGTAAAGCAGAATTTTGCTCGAATTCTTTTGAGAAGATTCATCTTTTGCGTTAAGAGAAATTTCCGGTTCGTAGTGTATTGATGCCAGTAGCTCGACAAGTTGCCGCAAACTTATTTTCGATTTGTCGAAAGTTACACTTACTTGTTTCTTAGAAAAATTTACATAAGATATTTTTATGTCGGGATTCAAAAGTTTCAAATTTTCGAGTAGCCAAATGCAAGAGGCACAATGAATTGCCGGAATGTAGAGACTTACTTTTGCGATTTCTCCTTCGTCGAAATCAAATAATTTTTCATGAACTTCTTCGCGGTCGAGAAAATCGTATTTGCGGTTATACTTATTTTCGTTGGGCTTTATGCCCGGTGTTTTTTCAATTTCGTAATATTTGTAGAGCTTATTCTCATTCAACAATTGATAGACTGTAAGGCAGCCATTGCAGCAAAATTTCAAATCGTTCCAAACTACTGGATATTTTCCGCAATCTGCCCCGCAATGAACGCATTTATGGTCTGTCTTCGAATTGCTTTTACTCACTACAGCAAGGTTTTATTTTTGCAGCTTCTTTATACGAAATTGCTTTATTTTTTTTGAGTTCTTTATCGAATTTCATTTTGATTTTTTCTTCAGGAGGGCTGAGGAATGGAATGCCAAGATTTAAGCCGCGAAGAATAAAAACTATTCCGACAAAAACTATTACATAAGGAATAAGCTTATTGATTTTGTTTCTTAACGAAATACTGATCAGATTTCCAAGAATGGAAACTACCAGTAGCATTGGGATTGTTCCAAGCCCGAACAAAACCATAAAAAGTATTCCTTGAACAAGCGATTGAGTGCCAATGGCTCCGGCAATTGCAATGTAAACCAATCCACAAGGCAAAAAGCCGTTCAATATTCCTATCCAAAACAATGCGCCAAAAGACCTTACAGTGAAAAGTCGCTGAAGTGCATTTTTTAGTTTTGTGAAAATTGAAAAGGCACTTTTATTTAAGTCGTATTGTTTTTTGAAAAGTGATGGGAACAGAACAGAAAGAACCATTATGGAACCCATAATTATTGAAACCCATCTTTGAAATCCTATCATTTCGAGGCCTTGCCCAATCATTCCGAAAAATGCTCCTAAAACTCCATAAGTTATTGTTCGTCCTAAATTGTAAAGAACAGCGCCGAAAACTTTTTGAAAATAGTTGTTGCCCTGCAAAGGAAGTGCAATTGCGATAGGCCCGCACATTCCAACACAATGAAAACTACCCATCAATCCGAGAATTAAACCTGGTATAAGAATTTCCATGATTTACTATAAAAACAGTTAATAACTCTAAGTTTTATTTTATGCTATATTCTTTTTCGACAAGATATTGCTGATTGTCCATTTCCCAAGAAATTTTGATAATATACCTGCCTAAAGATAATTTATCTTTAGCAATTAAAATTTCATCGAAACTTTTATTAGGCTTTGCCTTAAAATCTTTTTTCTTATCGGAATGTCGAAAAAAATGAATCAAACAGTTTTCGATTTTTCTCGTTTTAAAATTTTCAAAGGATACAATTATATAATCTTGGTTCTCACTGATTTTTATGTTATTGAAATATTCAGCCGAGCGTTTTTTAATTTCAATCTGATTTGAATAATTTACTCCTTTTTCGTAATAATCGTCATGAACTAAGTTTGCATCGAATTGTAAAGAAAAAATGATGAAGCTTATTGCTAAAGTAAGGAAAATCATAATAAAAATGAAAATTCCTGTTCCCCAATTAAATTTTATTTTCATATTGTATTTGATTCAATAATATAAATTATCGTTTTTTTAATTATTTGTATTTACTATCTAAGGGTCCTACGAAACTTATTTCATAGTTTTCTATCAACTCGTTTTCGGCATAAATGCCAAATTCAACTTTAGTATTTTCGCCCGAAAGTTGGTTTTTATCAAGAGTAAGAACAAAAACCGATTCATACAATCCATGTTTTTTAACTACTATTTCGCCACCTGCCAATTCAACTTTTCCTTGGTGCGATTCTAATTTCATTGTTAATGGAATATCGTCGTAGGTTTTATTTATTATTTTAATATTATAAATATTTGATAGTTTATTTTCACCCCGTTCTTGGAAAAGAGTTCCGGGTGTCCGCAATATTGTAGTTTCTATAATTGGCCTCGTAAAAAGCGTAACTATAAAGAAGGCAATTAAAACCAATAAAACAAAAGAATACGCTTTATTTCTGGTGTTCCATATAGTTTTATGTCCTTTTTCAATTCCTTCAATCGAATCGAATCGAATTAAATTTTGGGGTTTTTTCACTTTTTCCATTACAATGTTGCACTCGTCTATGCAGGCAGTGCAATTTATGCATTCAAGTTGAGTTCCATTTCTAATATCGATTCCTGTGGGGCAAACTGCTATACATTGCTTACAATCAATGCAATCACCCTGATTTTTGGCACCTCTCAGCTCACCTCTTTTATAATCGTATGCAACAATAATTGATTTTGAATCTAAAAGAACTCCTTGCATTCTGCCATATGGACAAATCATTGTGCAAATCTGTTCTCTAAAAAAGGAGTATATCCAATAGAATATACCTGAAATGATAAGCATAGCACTGAAGCCTGTGGTATGTTGATTTATAGGGTCTGACAGTAATTTTAGCAATTCTTCAAAACCTATAAACCACACTAAAAATACATTGGTTATTGTTATTGAAATGGCAATGAAAATGAAATGTTTTAAAATGAATTTGACTGTATTCCAAACGCTTATAGAGTCATTTTTTGAAGATTTAGATTTTCTGTAAGATCCATCAAAAATGTATTCTATTTTTCTAAATATCATTTCCAGGAAAATGGTTTGAGGACAAGCCCAACCACACCATATTCGTCCGTATGTAACCGTAAAAAGAACTATAAATAGCACAAACGACAGCATCAGAAGTGCTAAAATTACCGTGTCTTGAGCCCAAAATATTATTCCAAAAATTATGAATTTTCTGTTTATAATATCTAAAAGCATGAATGGATGCCCATTTATTTTAATAATGGGCGCAAGAACAAAAAATATGAGCCAAAACCAACTAACAAATGTTCGCCATTTGTACCATTTGCCTATAGGTTTTTTTGCATAAATCCATTTTCTTCCGCCATCTTTGTCCATGTTTATAGGGCGGTCTCTATAAGTGTTTTTGTCTTTCATGATTTATATTTTCAATATAAAATATGTAAAAACTACAGAGTTAAATCATTAATTTTATTTTTATAAAAACAAAAAATGCCATAACCAATCATCAATAAAATTTTGATTAGTTATAGCGATTTTTCTGTCGGATATTGGAAAGTTCAGAAAATTCTTCGATTTATTGAAGCCTCCAAATTTTTTTATTCGCAAATTTCACCTTGTGGCTCTTTTGCATTTTCAGGATTGCTATCTTTTAAGCTTACTAAGATGTAGCTTGCCGCTTGCTGAATTTTTTTTTCGTTCATTTGTGCTTTAAACGGAGTCATTCCTTTTGTAGGATTTCCGTTTTTGATAATATTAAAGACGCTTTCAAAATCGCAACCCGACAACCAATGCTTATCTGTTAGATTTGGACCTATTGCATTTCCTTCTCCATTGGCACCATGGCATACGATACATGTCATGGTACTAAATAATTCTTTACCGGCTTTCAGAGATGCTTCATCAGTGAGGGTAGTCAATTTAGTGTCTTGTGCCTTATTTTTCGAATAAAGTAATGAGGCTTCTGCAACTTCTTTTTCGTATTCAGCATCCTGTAGATCGCCTTGTGTGAAAATGAAATAATGCTCGACATAAATCAATGAAAAAACTATAGTTATTATAAATATGGCAGATATCCATTTTGGAACAGGATTGTTTAGTTCCTTAATGCCATCATAGTCATGCTCCATCAGTTTTTCATCATATTTTTCATTATAAGTATAATCTGGATTGTTTTTTTCTTCTTTCATCATTATTGAATTTTATATAATTATTTGTCATTTTTAATGTCTAAAAGTTCTTTTTCGTCGAAAATAGCATTTTTTCTATTTGACATTTCAGAATTTGGTGTGCTATAGGTTCTAACTACTATTACGATAAATAAAAATAGAAAAATCAGCATTCCTACTATGTAATATGTCTGAATTCCAGCTATATTTTCTAAAACATCGCTAACAATTTTCATGCTTAATTTTTATTTAGTTCAAGTAGTACAAATGCTGTCAATTGAGTAATTTCTTCTTCAGAAAGTACGCCTTTAAAAGGTGTCATCCCTTTTTCAATCTTTCCATTAGAAATATTCTCATATACTCCTTCCGGAGATTTTTCAATAATCCATTCATTGTCGGTAAGGTCTGGCCCAATTACATTTCCTTTCCCATCTGGTCCATGGCATATGATGCAATTTTTTTGAAAACTTGCTTTTCCGGCCGGAATCATTTCTTCAGTAATATTAACAGAAGTAGTTTTTACCGGTTCTGGTTTGGTTTCGACTACGGGTGTTATATCTCTACCGAGTTTGTGCAAGTATGCAATCATTGCAATCATTTGCTTTGTTGGTTCAATTTCAATTCCTGATTGTTTCAAATCGTCAGCTATTATTTGTGCCTGAGCTTTTAAATCGTCGATTGCTCTTTCGTCGAATCCTTCTTCGTAAGGAACTCCAAGAGTTTGCATAGCTCTAATTTTTGCCGGAATCATATCTAAATCAATGTCTTTTATTGCAAACCAATCGTATTTTGGCATAATCGATTGTTCGTTCATTCTTTGTGGATCCATAAAGTGATTATAGTGCCAAGAAGCTGTTTTGTACATATTGCCGGTTATGACTCCTGTTCTGGCCAAATCTGGTCCTGTTCTTCGTGAGCCCCATTGGAATGGATGATCGTAAACAAATTCGCCAATTTTTGAGTATTCTCCGTATCTGTCTGTTTCCCACCTGAATGGTCTAACCATTTGCGAATGACAAGTATAACATCCTTCGCTAATATATATGTCTCTACCTTCTAATTCTAAAGGAGTATATGGTTTCACAGATTCGATAGTTGGTACATTAGATTTAACAAAAATCATTGGAATTATTTCTACAGCACCACCTATTGCCAATAAAACGAATGCCACAATAGCAAAACGTACGGGTTTTCTCTCTAACCAACGATGAATAGTTTCTCTTGCTGAGCTTCTTGATTCTTTATTTTCTAATGGGTAAGCTTCAGCAGCCTCGTTTGCTTCCATTGAACCTGCTGCCATTGTTTTAACTAAGTTCCAAACTAATAGTAAAAAGCCAACTAAATATAAAGTTCCACCAATAATTCTGAATGTATATAATGGAACAATTTGAGTAACTGTTTCTAAGAAATTAGGATAAGCCAAAAATCCTTCAGGAGTATATTCTCTCCACATTAACCATTGTGTGATAGCTGCCCAGTATAAAGGAATTGCATAAATTAACATACCGAGAGTTGCAATCCAAAAATGTGTGTTTGCAATTTTTTCTGAGAAAAGTTTAGTTCGGAAAAGTTTTGGAACTAACCAATATAACATTCCAAATACTAATCCTCCGTTCCAGCCCATTCCGCCAATATGAACGTGAGCAATAGTCCAGTCGGTAAAGTGGCTGATAGCATTTACGTTTTTCAATGACATCATTGGTCCTTCGAATGTTGACATTCCGTATGCTGTAACTGCTACTACCATAAATTTTAGAGCTGCACTATCTCGTACTTTATCCCAGGCACCTCTCAATGTTAGCAATCCATTTATCATGCCTCCCCAGGATGGTGCTATGAGCATAATTGAAAAAGTTACTCCAAGTGCCTGTGCCCAATCTGGCAATGCCTGATATAATAAATGGTGAGGGCCTGCCCACATATAAATAAAAATCAATGCCCAGAAGTGAACAATTGATAATTTATAAGAATATATCGGTCGTCCGGCTGCTTTCGGAAGATAATAGTACATTAAACCAAGGAATGGTGTTGTTAAGAAAAAGGCTACTGCATTATGGCCATACCACCATTGTACAACTGCATCTTGAGCACCTGCATATATTGGGTAACTTTTAAATAATGAAACAGGTAATTCAAATGAGTTTACTACATGGAGCATAGCTACTCCAAGGAAGGAGGCAAGATACCACCAAATGGCTGCATAAATGTGTTTTTCTCTTCTGATGATAATTGTTCCTATCATATTCCAGCCAAAAACCACCCATACTACAGTAATCATAATATCAATCGGCCACTCTAATTCTGCATATTCTTTTCCGGTGGTAATTCCGGCAAAAAATGTCAAGGCTGCACAAAGTATAATAAACTGCCAGCCCCAAAAATTTATTTTGCTTAGAACATCATTGAACATTCTGGTTTTCAGCAACTTTTGCATTGAATAATAAACTCCTGCGTAAATTGCATTTCCAACAAAAGCAAAAATTACAGCATTCGTATGAATTGGTCTTATTCGTCCGAAAGTTGTAAATTCTAAACCAAAATTGAAAAACGGGAACGATAGCTGAAGTGCAGCTAAAAGCCCAACCAGGATTGCAACCACTCCCCAAATTATGGTTGCTAAAATGAATAGCTTGACAATTTTGTTGTCATAATTAAATTTTTGAATCTCCATAGTTAAATGATTTAGTTAGTATCTTTTTTTATTTCTTCATCGTCAAATAAAATTCGGACAGAGGGAGTAAAGTCATCATCGAATTGCCCATTTTTTACAGCCCAAATGAATATTGCTAAAAAAATTAGTGCTATTATGAGACTTGCTCCTATTAAGAGGTAAAATATATTCATTAAATTTAATTTCAAATTATTATGATAAATGTTTTTGGTTTCAATTGGTTCTAAAATTACTTTTAGTTTTTACTTAAAGCAGAAACCCAATTATAATTATCATATTTTTTAACAAAATTTCAAAATAAAATCGTGGCAATATATTAAAAAATTATAAAAGTTTTAACAAATATTTCAAAATATGTCAATTTTATAAATATGAAATTATTATAAATTTGTAAGCAAATCATGTTGGAACTCCTTGATTAATGCTTAGTTATTGATATTTAGCAATTTGCATATATAGATATGTCTATATGTAATTTCAAATAAAAATATAAATAGCTTCTAAATATTTGTTAATTTTTTTTTAATTCATGGGTGTTGTTATTATACCAGACAAAATTTCAAAAAAATAGCCCCTAATTCATAAATAAGGGGCTATTATAAAATTACAGAAATCAGGTATCTTAATTTTCAAACATAACCATATCGTCGTATTCGATTTCAAATCTCAGTTTATGTTTCGCTTCTTCTTGAGCCAATGCTTGAAATGTTTTTTTCAGTTCGTTGTTTGGGGCAATTTGAGAAAGGTGAGTATAAAGTTTGTAGGCTGCTTTCTCTCGTTTCATAGCAAGCACCAGTACATCTTGATAGCTCATATCATCACTTGGTTTAACAGGAATTTGATAATCAGCAATTTTTAGGTCGCTTATTTTTTCGGGTTCAAATTCGTAGGCACGTTCCGTCTTTATTTTTGTAAGTCGGGTTTTATGACTAATTTCTTCTTTCGCAAATTGCAAGAAAGATTCCTTAATTTCCTCATTTCGTGCAGTTTTGGCTAACTTAGTATAGAAATCAACTGCCGATTGTTCAGCAGTAATTGCAAAATCTAATATTTCTTCTATAGTTTCAAATTCTTTCATAATATTATTTTAATAAAGAGTTCATATATTGTACTTATAAATAAAATTTTCAGAAAGTAAATTTTCAAAAGTAATTATTCCATTAATAAATTGGTGAAAAAATATTTCTTCTTAACTTAGATATTTATTTTAATAATGCAAATATGCGGTATTATTAGAATTTCTCGCAATGAATTTGTCCGGGAGATCTCTTAGAGTGCTCTCTCAAACCTCTTGACTCAAGAATTTCGGTTACAGCATCTATCATATTTGGATTTCCGCAAATGAAAACATGTGAGTTGTCGGCAGTTGGACGCTCTCCCCATGTTTTTTCAATAATTCTGTCGGCAAGCATATCCTGAATAAATCTTGTTTCGCCTTTCCAGCCTGCCGGTTCTTTTTCGGGCATTGTGATTGTTGGGATGTAATGGAAATTTTTAGACATGCTCTCAATCAGCCTTAATTCTGAAGAGTAGCCCAAATCCCAAGAATTAGCAGCACCATGAATTACGCATATTTTTCTATCAATATTTAGTGCATCTGAACGAAGCATACTCATATATGGTGCAACTCCAGTGCCTGTTGCTATCAAAACTACGTTTTTATCAATTGGAACTTGGTTGAGTGTAAACATCCCAACAATTTTTTTTCCTACACCAATTCTGTCTCCAATTTTTAAATTAAAAATTCTTGGCGTGAGAGTACCCGAATGTACAAGTGTAATGTAAAATTCGAGATAATCTATCTCTTTTGCTGAAGAGGATATTGAATAAGCTCTTTTTATCATTTTGTCGGGAGCTGTTTTTTCGAGCTCTTCTGTGGCTTCAGGGCATCGTTCAGCTGAGCCTGGCAAAAATAGTGCTACAAATTGACCTGATTCAAATTTTGGTAATTCCCAACCGTCTGGTACAATTCTAATAATCTTCATTATTGGTGAAACTTGCTGCACCATGATTACAATTCCGTTTAATTCATTCATTGTTTTATTATTTAGTGTTATAGTATTCAAACATTCTTCTAGATTTTATTGTTTTTGCAACAAATTGAGGAACCATTGTCTCCCATTCATTATTTCCTTCTTTTATAAGCTCAATTACTTTTCGTGGAAATATATGTAACAAACTTTTATCAAAGTTATGAATATTTATTATTTTTCCGGAGTCTATCAGATACTGATGGATATTTTTTGTATTATTGTTTAGAGTAATATTTTCTGAGCAGATTAATTCTTTTTTGTTTTCAACTTGTGTAGGATAAACATACATTTTTACATTATTCTTGAACAATCTGCCAAAACCTTGCAGAATCCCTCCACTTAGATTTGTATAATATTCACGATGAAACAGATTTTGATAAGTTGTTGAACCAATGATGATGCCGATTTGGTATATTTTATAAATATCGAAATACGAAACAAATTCGTGATGTTGTTTCATGTCAGAAATAATAACATTTATACCTAATCCATTGAGTAAATCTACACGATCTAAGAAGTCCTTTTCATCGAAATCGCCTTCCATGAGCAGATTTTCTAAGCTAATTTCGCAAAAAAGTAATGTATTTTCTTCATTGCAATTGTTTTCGGTTTTGAACAGTTCGAAGCCTTTTTTCAGCATATCGACACCAACCAGTGTAATTGGGCGAAAGCTTCCTCTAAGAACCATGATGTTTTTTTTGTAAAAAATATCTGAAGGAGGTCTTACATTGTGGTCGTTGTCGAAAACTGTAGCATTTGTCATTTTGTTTTTAACAAGCTGTACGCTAATCAACCTATTGTCTATGTAGTCAAGATCTGGACCAGTCATTCTAATCATATCAATTTCTAACTGGTCTCTAGAAAGAAAATCCATTAAAGATCGCAGAAAGCTACTGGGATATTTATTGAAATAGAAAGCTGCATAAATTAGATTAACTCCAAGAATTCCGATAGTTCTCTGTTGCAGAAGATTGTCTTTTTCGTACATTTTTACATGAAGCAAAATTTCGTTTGCTTCATAACCAGGGTGTAGTTGAAATTTTATCCCAATCCAACCATGACTTTCGTTAGTTTTCTGAAAATTTATTGCTGAAACTGTATTTGCAAAAGCAAAAAAGCATGTGTTTCCTTGTTTTATGTTTTGTAGCGAGCTTACGATTTGTTTGTACTCAATTTCGAGCATTTTTTTCAATCTTTCTTCGCTTACATATCTTTTACTATGAGTTTCGCCATAGAGATTGTTGCTTAAAGCCATGTCGTATGCAGAAATGGTTTTGGCAACTGTTCCCGAAGAACCCCCGGCAGTGAAGAATCGCCGGGCAACTTCTTGTCCTGCACCAATTTCAGCAATTGTCCCAAAAAAACGATTGTCAAGATTTATTCTTAGTGCTTTTTGTCTGGGACTATTTATTGTTTCCATCAATTGATTGTTTAGCTTGTTAGTTTCGTATTATGGCTTATTCTTCCATTAATAATATGTCTGGATATATTTGTGCAGCATGATATTTAGTTTTCACTTTATCAATAACTTCACTGATTATTCCATCCTTATTTATAATGAAAGTGGTTCGAAATACGCCTTCTTTAATTTTTCCAAACATTTTTTTCTCGCCCCAAACTCCATAACTTTTTATTATTTCTTTTTCTGTATCGGCTAATAAATCGAATGGTAAATTGTGTTTTTTGATAAACTTCTGATGAGATACTTCACTGTCAGGGCTAACACCAAGTATTTCGAAGCCCGATTTTTTTAGGGCTTCGAAATTATCTCGTAAGTCGCATGCTTCTGCTGTACAACCAGGCGTATTATCCTTTGGATAGAAATATAGTACTAAAGTTTTTCCTTTAAAATCAGCTAAGGAGATTTTTTCGCTGTTCTGATTGTTTGCAGTAAAATTTGGTGCAGTGTCTCCACTTTTTAAACTTATCATCTACTTTTACTTTTCTATTCCTCAATAAGTTCAAAATCTTCTTTGCCAACTCCACAAATTGGGCAAACCCAATCGTCTGGAATATCTTCAAAGGCTGTTCCTACGGCAATCCCACCATCGGGGTCGCCTATTGCTGGATCATAAACCCAATCACATGGGATACATACATATTTTTTCATTATATTTAATTTTAATTTATTAATACTTTATTGTTTATATAAATTTGGGATAGTTTATTTAGTTGAATTCAAAAAAAATTTGGAATGCCGAAAATGCTAATGGTATTGAAATAATGGATGCTATAAAACTTGAAATTACAAATTGGTTTGATTGTGATGTATTTCCTCCTTCTTTGTTCACCAAAATCGGAACTGCTGTAATTGGAGGTACGCAACTTATAAGAAATATTAAAAATGCAATTGAAAATGGGGGCTTTATTAATATCAATAAAAGCAAAATTATAAAAGGAAATAAGAAGTTTTTTAATGCTACAAATGTTAGAATTGGCTTTAATTTCATTTTGCCTTTTCTTTTAAAATCGACATACACATTGCCACCTATCAAAAGCAGGATTAGTGGAAGTGCTGTGTTTCCCAAAATTTTTGCTATTGAATAGAATGCCTCAGGTACATTTTGGTTTAGTCCGCTCAATCTCAAAGTAATTGCTAAAAATGTAGCTATCAGAATTGGATTTAAGAAATTTCCTAAAGTGAATTTGTCCTTTTTTGTTTTTTTCGATCTGTAGAATAGAAAATAGGTATTAAACAGAAAGGCAGGGAAAAACAATGAAAACAAGAATAGTTCAACTAAAATTTCTGAGTCGCTTCCGAATAATTTCTGAATTATTACCATTGGCACAAAAATTATGTTTGGATAAAGTAAACTCATTCCAATTTCTGCTTTGTACTCTTTTTTGGCTAATTTCATTCCCAAAAATGAAAGAACTACTGTAATAACAGTAAATGCTGCCCACCAAAGGGGTAGCATCCACCAGTTTGGAAATTTCGATGGATCGAATCTGAAAATAATATTTGTGAAAATTAAACAAGGTAAAGCAATGTCAAGAATCAATGGGGAAATTACTTCGAGTATTTTTATTGGCACAATTTTTCTGGCAATTATTGCAAAACCAATAATTCCTATTCCCAGTAAAACTACTATTGCTTCGAACACATCCCAAAAAATGGTCATTTTATTCTAAAAAAATGATTGTTTAGTCTTTCAATTTTTTATTCTATTCCGCCAAAATATTTCATATATTGAATTCTTTCGAAGGATGCTGTATTTTCTTTTCCGCTTAGTTTTCCTCTAAAATCGTCAATGCTGTTGAAATTTTTCTTTTCCATCCAAGTTGTCAAGTCGTTTAGAATTGTTGAAATATACTCTGGTCCGTATTTGTAAATAACCGAAACAATTTGGACTGCAGTAGCTCCTGCAAGCAATTGCTTAATTACTCCTTCGCCAGAATGAACGCCTGTTGAAGCAGCTAAATTGCAGTGTACTTTATCTGAAAGTAGGGCAATCCAGCGCAGCGAAATTGAAATATCTTCGGGTGTGCTAAATACTCCTGAAGAGGTGATTTTGAAGTTGTTAATATCAATATCAGGATTAAAGTAGCGATTGAAAAGAACAATACTATCAATCATTTTAGTCCAACTTAATTTTCTTACCAGATTTGAAAGTCCGGCAGAAAAGTGGCTCATTTTCAAAGACAAGGGTATAGATATTTGAGGTTTTATCTTCTCAATAATCTCAAAATATATTTGTTCGTTTTCTTTACTGGTTCTGTTTTCTTCTGAAGGAAGCATAGACACATTCAATTCTAAAGCATCTGCACCTGCACTTTCAATGTTTTTCGCAAAATTTGTCCATTCTTTTGTAGAAATGCAATTGATGCTTGCTATTATTGGAATTTCAACCTTTTTTTTTGCTTCTTCAATTAAAGTTAGATATTCAGTAAGATTATTTTCCTTAGTATAGGCACTGATATAATCGAAGGCATCTGGAAAATATGCCAGGTTTTCTTCAATATTTTTTGAAGTTTCTGACAATATTTGCTCTTCAAATAATGATTTTAAAACTATTGCTCCTGCACCATTTTCGGCAAGTTTAACAATTTTTTCAACTGAATTTGATTGCCCTGAACTACCAATTATTATAGGATTTTTCAAATTTAATCCCATATACTTTGTAGATAAATCCATTTTGTCTTTTTTAATTATGATTGTTTGAAAAAAAATAAAATTTAAGCAATTGGCACAAAAACTCGTTGCTTCATTTCTCTATCGAGCATAAAAAGACCTGCGCCTTTTCCTTCAATAAGGTTCAATTGTTCGAGAATATCAGAAACAGTTGCCTCTTCTTCTACTTGCTCGGAAATATACCATTGAAGCAAATTGACGGTCGCATGATCTTTTTCTTCCATTGAGAGATTTACAAGTTCATTTATCATTGATGTAATTTTTTGTTCGTGTTTAAAAATATCTTCAAAAACGTCTATTACATCTGTCCATTCATTTTTCGGACTTTCAATTTGTTGAAGAAGGACTCTGCCTCCTCGGTCTATTATGTATTTATACAGTTTTAGAGCATGAGCTTGTTCTTCTTCGAATTGAACTTTCATCCAATTTGAAAAGCCCGAAAGATTTTTTGTTGCTAAAAATGATGACATTGATAGGTACAAATATGCCGAAAATAATTCTGCATTAAGTTGTTTATTTAATTCTATTTCCAATTTTGTGCTTAACATGGCAAGTGTTTATTAATTATTTGTTAATATCGTAAAAACATCTTTTAGGAGAACAGATTTTGTCTTCGCTTTTCAGAGCTTTTATTGCTTTATCGATGTCCTTTTTTTCTATACCGGATAGTTCTGAAATTTCTCCAGCTTTCAATGGTTTATTTGCATTAGATATAGTTTCAAGTACTTTTTCTTTGTTATCCATTTTTTACTTTTTTTCACATTTAAAATTTAACAAAATTAGTATTTTAATAAAAGAAAGGCACAGAAATTAAAAAATAATAGTAAAATTTCTATGCCTGAAAAAAAGAACAGTAATTTTTATACTTCAACTACAACTTCTTCGCTTTGCCATAAACCATGTTTAGTACAAAATGCTTGAGCAGTCAATTTTAATTCTTTAGTAGGAACAATATAAAAATCTACTTCAAGATTGTTTGGTGCATTACCTAAAGCTCCTTCAACAAAATTTGCCTGTGCTAACATTTTTTCTCCATTCCATAGTTGAACCCATGCAATGTAGTGGTCTGTATCATCGGGGTGCATATATTCATCGCCGACTTTTATTTTTACTTTGAATTTTTCTCCAACTTTTGCACTTTTTTCACAATGAACAAATGCTGAATGTCTGTCAATATAATCTTTTTTTGCTTCTCTATCTAATGTTGAAATATCAACGTACTTATTAATTTTCATACTTCTTATTTTAATATTTATAATTTATTTAAGTTTTTTTGAATAATTGATACTTGATTTATAATTTACAATATCAAATTATAAATCAAGTATCCTAAATCTAAATTAGTGCGTGCTTAAATAATCAGCAACGCCATCTTGTGTAGCTTTCATTGCATCTTCGCCTTCTTTCCAGTTTGCTGGACAAACTTCTCCGTACTTTTCAAAATGTTGTAGTGCATCAACCATTCTCAATGCTTCACCAACACTTCTGCCAAGAGGAAGATCGTTTATTACAGAATGTTTTACTATTCCTTCTTTGTCAATCAAAAATAATCCACGATAAGCAACTGGAGCTCCGTTGAAAGTTGCTTCACCTTCGTCATTATAATCCCATTCGCCTGCTAATACGCCATAATTTTCGGCAATTGTTTTCGATAAGTCAGCAACTACAGGATATTTTACACCTTTTATTCCACCTTTGTTAAGATCGGTTTGTAGCCAAGCTAAATGTGAAAATTCAGAATCAACTGAACAACCAACAACTGCTACATCTCTTTTTTCAAATTCTTCAATTTGTTTTTGAAAGGCTACTAATTCTGTAGGACAAACAAATGTGAAATCAAGTGGGTAGAAGAAAAAGACTACATGTTTTTTCCCAAGATATTGATCCAAAGAAAATCCTTGTACTATTTCGTTACCATTTACTACTGCATTTGCCTTAAATTCAGGCGCTTTTTTACCTATTAAAGATACCATAATTTTTAATTTTTAATTTAAAGTTAATATTAAAGGTTAATTTAATTTATTTGCATTTATCGCACATACCTTTTATATATAGGTGTGTTTCATCAATTTTATATTTTTCTATGTTTTTTGTATTTATTTCGGAAAGATCTATATCAAAATCTAATATATTCCCACATTTTGTACATTTGAAATGTCCATGATCTGTAGTATCCGCATCGAATCTTAATTCGTTTTCTTCAATATTTATTAATAATATAATATTCTTTCCTGAAAAAAGTTTTAAGGTGTTATAAACTGTTGTTTTAGACAATGTTGGAATTTCATTCACAAGCTCTTTATATATCATGTCAACAGTTGGGTGATTTTTGTTTCGATATAAATATTCAAAGATTTTTATTCTTTGATAGGAAGGTTTAACTCCTTTATCCTTTAAATATTCTCCAAAATTATCCATAAATACTCTTCATTATTTAACAAGAAATTACATTATTGTAATCATTGCAAATCTATATCAATTATAAATATGAACCAAATTTATTTTAGATTTTTTTCATTTATTTTTTAATATTGTAATTGGCTGTATGCCTGGCATATAGGCTGTACTTGTTTGTTGTTTTTGTAAACGAAGGAAATAATCTAAGCTTTTTTTATGATTATTTTATTCTTAGAAAGTAAAATTTTGGTAAATATTTATAAAAATTGGATTCCAAGTTTTTTTTATTTCTATATATTTATGAAATGATAAATGATAAATGATTAAATCTTATAACTATGATAATATTGTTTAGAAAAGAATTTAAGCAATAGAAATATTATAATGTTAGAATTGAATAAGCACAAATTATACAATCATTTATCATTTAGTCATCATTTTTTTGTTGTTGTATCTTCTGTCATGAAATATGTAGTTGCAAATGAGGTAAATAATGATTTAAAAAAAATTAAAAAAAATTAACAATTATTAACAATTATAAAAAAATATGTTTTATATTTGTTGAGATTATGAATTTAAGAACTTAAATACCGAAATGTTTTATTATTTAAATACTTAGGTAATATTTAATGAACAAATTATGACAAATTGCATAAAATTTTGGTACACATTTAGATTTTTTGAATTTGAGTTCAATTGTAGTTGAGTATGACAAATTTTATATTAAAAAATATATACCTTATATAATAATAGAAATTTTATAAAGAATAGAATATGAAAAAGAACTCCAACTCCTCATCATGGCGAATAATATTTTCGATTTTATTAGGTGCAATTTTCGGAATTTTGATATTCACATTGTATATTTCAAAAGCATCATCATATCTTTCCGATGAGCCTGAGACTTGCGTAAATTGCCATATCATGGCCCCACAATATGCCACATGGAATCATAGTTCCCATCGCGAGGTTGCAAATTGCAACGATTGCCATGTGCCGCACGACAATGTTTTAAATAAATATTTTTTTAAAGCAAAAGACGGTATTAATCATGCCTATGTTTTTTCAATGAGAAACGAACCTCAAGTTATTACTATAAAGGAAGAAAGCAAAGAGGTAGTTCATCAAAATTGTATTAGATGCCATACTGAAAGATTAAATGATCCGAAATTAGCACTCATGGTTGATAATCACAAAGAGAAAATGGAGGCGAGAGTTTGTTGGGAGTGTCATCAAGAAGTCCCTCATGGAAGAGTAAAAAGCTTGGCAAGTACTCCAAATGCAAGAATCCCTTTACTGAAAAGTCCAGTGCCAAATTGGCTCAACAATATAATGAATTAATTTAACTAAAATGTATTATTATGACAAAGAAAAGAGGAACTATTAATTGGATACCATTTATCATCTCCTTGGTAGTGGTATTTATTTTAGGATTATTTGCATCGTCGATTTTGGAAAGGCGGGCAGAAGCAGTTTTTGCATATGCTCCGCAAACTAAGATTGCTGATTTCGAACCGAGAAACGAAGTTTGGGGGAAAAATTTTCCAAGGCAATACGAATCTTACTACGAAACTGCAGATACTACTTTTTATAGCAAGTATAATGGTGGTGGAATGATTGATATGTTAGAGGTTGATCCTCGCTTAGTGGTGATGTGGGCAGGATACGGTTTTGCAAAAGACTACAATCAAGGAAGAGGCCATGTTTATGCTGTGGAAGATCTTAGGAAATCATTAAGAACAGGAGGACCGACTAATAGTAGCGACGGACCAATGCCAGCAACATGTTGGACATGTAAAAGTCCTGATGTTCCAAGAGTTATGAACAGAGATGGTGTTGCAGAATTTTACTCCGGAAAATGGTCGAGAATAGGTTCGGAAATTGTTAATCCAATAGGTTGTGGTGATTGCCACGATCCTGAAACTCAGGATTTAACAATAACAAGACCTGCATTGATTGAAGGATTTGAAAAAATGGGGAAGGATATTAACAAAGCTACTCATCAGGAGATGAGGTCTTTGGTATGTGCACAATGTCACGTCGAATACTATTTCGATAAAAATAAAGTAAAAGGAAGTGCATATTTAACCTTACCTTGGGACAATGGTTTGAAATGTGAAGATGTTGAAAAATATTACGATGATTTAAATTTCAAAGATTGGACACATAAAGTAAGTAAAGCTCCAATGTTAAAAACTCAACATCCGGGATACGAGATTTATCTAACTGGTGTACATGCAGATAGAGGTGTTTCTTGTGCCGATTGTCATATGCCTTATAAAAGCGAAGGCGGTGTAAAATTCACAGATCATAAAATTCAAAGTCCATTAAATAATGTTGCTAATTCTTGTCAGGTATGCCACCGCGAAGAAACTGACAGATTATTAGAAGATGTTTATGACAGGCAAGACAAAATTATCGAGAACAGAGACAAATTGGAAGAATTGATAGTACGTGCACATGTTGAAGCAAAATTTGCCTGGGATAAAGGAGCTACAGAAGAGCAAATGAAAGATATTTTAATGGATATCAGACATGCTCAATGGAGATGGGATTATGCAGCAGCCAGCCATGGTGGATCATTTCACTCACCTGTTGAAGTTGGTCGAATTATTTCTACCGGAATTACTATCGCTCAAGAGGGCAGAATAAAATTAGCCAGATTGTTTGCCGATTTAGGATTTAACCAAGAAATTCCATATCCAGATATTACAACAAAAGCAAAAGCTCAGGAATTTATCGGACTCGACAAAGAAAAAATGGATGCTACTAAAGCAAAATTCTTGAGAGAATTAGCTCCTAAATGGGACGAATTAGCTAAAGAAAGAGAAAGTAAAATGAATATTTAAAATTAAAAAACAACAAAATGAAATTATTATTAAAAACACAAATTTTTATACTATTAGCACTTTTCAGTATTAACTCGTTCGGACAATTTTCTTTAAGTGGAGAATTCAGACCACGTACCGAATTTAGCCATGGATATAAATCATTAGCCTCTCCTGACCAGGAAGCCTCATTATTCACAGCTCAGCGAACAAGATTAAATTTTGATTATAAAAATGACCTTTATAAAGTGAAATTGACACTTCAAGACGTTCGTGCCTGGGGAAGTCAAAAGCAATTAGTATCAAACGAAGATTTTGCTACTTCTGTACACGAAGCTTGGGCTGAGGTGTTTTTTACAGAGAAAATATCTTTAAAAGCAGGTCGTCAGGAATTGGTTTACGATGATCACAGAATTTTTGGAAGTGTTGGTTGGGCAAATCAAGCACGTTCGCATGATGTTGCTTTATTGAAATTTAAATTGGACTGTGATGTTCATATTGGGTTTGCTTACAATGAGAATACAAACAGAACCAATAATTTTTATGATGGACCAGATGCCTACAAAGCAATGCAATTTTTCCACTGGAATCGTAAATTTGAAAAACTTTCAGCAAGCATTTTGTTTTTAAATAATGGAAAAGCCTTTGCCGATGAAGTAGATAGCTTAGGAAATGTTACAGCGCAAGGAGTTCAATATAGCCAAACAATTGGGGCAAGACTTGCTTATAAAGCAGGGAAATTAGGAGTAGCTGGATATTTCTACTATCAGATGGGTAAAGACGGAACAGATACAGAATTAAGTGCATACGATGCTGCTCTAGATCTTTCTTATGGAGTTAGTGATAATCTTTCTTTTAATGCAGGATTTGAACTTCTTTCCGGAGACGATGGTACAGATGATAAAAACAATTCATTTACTCCTTTCTATGGAACAAATCATAAATTTAATGGATTTATGGATTATTTCTATGTTGGACAGCCAGGTGGATTTGGTTTACAAGATATTTATCTGAAAGGAAAATATAAGCATGGAAAAATGTTCTTTGCACTTCATGCACATCTTCTTTCAACTGCAGTAGATATTAGTGAAGATTTTGATAAAGGACTTGGTACAGAAATAGACTTTTTCTGTGGATATAACCTTTCGAAACAAGCAAATATCAAACTCGGATATTCCCAAATGCTTGGAACAGAATCTATGGAAGCAATCAGAGGTGGAAGTATGGATGAAACAAGCAACTGGGCTTGGTTGATGCTTACTGTTAAACCAACATTTTTCAAATCTGAATAAATTTGAACTTGAGACAGCTTAGCTTAACAAATTATTGATTGTTAATTTTTATTCTATATTTGCGATCTGAATTTGAAAAAGACTATCATAAAGATAGGCGAACCTTGAGTTAATTGAAATTTATGGATAAAGATATAAAACAAAATAAAGTTTTATGGAAATTCCCTTGGGGCTACCCCGAGGGTTTTTTTATAGCTTTCATACTATTAATAGTTGGTTTCGGAATTGAATACTTTTCCGGAGGCAAAGGAATCGCTACACTTTCATGGAATGTGAATGCCATTATAGGAATATTGTTTATAAACGTTTTAATAACAGTAAATTATTATTTCAGAGAATCTAATATTGTCAAATTTCTATCGGGTATCCCTGCCTCTATAAGTGCTATAAGTGTATTTACTTTTGTTGTATTACTGATGGGTTTGACCCCTCAATTCGACGATCAAGTTGGTGAATTCGCAAGAAAATTAGGATTGTCGCATATTACTTCAAGTTGGCAATATTTATTGATTCAAACATATTTTCTAATTACACTTGGCTTTGTTACTCTAAAAAAAGCAATTCCGTTTGAATGGAAAAATTTTGGATTCATTCTCAATCATGCAGGAGTTTGGATAACAATCGTAACTGCATCTTTGGGTACAGGCGATTTGAAACGGCTTCATTTGAAACTTGATGAAACACAAGCCGTTTGGCATGCTTTCGATGGAGAAAATAATAGTTATAAGCTACCATTTGCTATGAAATTGTTGGATTTTAATATTGAAGAATATAATCCAAAAATTGCCTTGGTTGATAATTATTTAGGCTCAATTGTAGTTGATGATAGAGTTAGTGCATTTACAATAGAAAAAGGTATTACCCAAAAACTGTTAGATTTTGAAATTAGCATAGAAGAATATTTACCACTATCTGCGACTTTAGGTCAAGAATTCAGAATTTTTACGGAAAAAGGAGCAGCACCTTCTTCCTTTATTAAAGTGAAAAATATTGTTTCCAATGATACAATATCAGGTTGGATTTCATGCGGAAATTTTGCGATAAAAAGGCGTTCCTTAAAAATCAGCGATAAATATTCTTTATATATGTTATCTCCTGTAGCAAAAAAATATAGTTCAGAAATTGCTCTATATTATCATGAGTTTTCGGAAACAGATACTACAAACATTAGCGATACAATTTTAATAGAAGTCAATAAACCATTCAAATTTGGTGGTTGGAAAATGTATCAGCAAAGCTATGATGAATATCTTGGAAGATGGTCGGAAACAAGTGTAATTGAGATTGTTAGAGACCCATGGTTGCCTTTGGTATATTTTGGCATTTTTCTTATGATTGCCGGTGCAATTTATATTTTCTGGACTGGGCAAAAAATTTCACTCAAAGAAGATAAAAATGAAAGTTGAGATTAAAAAACAACTTTCAACTTTTAGAACTTTCAACTTTTAACTAATTAAAAATGGTTTGGATAAATTTTCCCGTATATGCTACAATTACAATTGTCCTCTGGGCAATTAGTATTATATTTTACACACTCTCAGCTAAAATAAAAATATTGCATGTATTTGCTAATATTTTTGTTTTACTCGGGATAGCTGTCTTCATAACTTTCGTAACAATTTTGTGGATGAAACTTGAGCGGCCACCTTTTAGGACATTAGGCGAAACAAGACTTTGGTATGCCTTATTTTTACCCGTAATCGGAATTGTAACTTACATTCGTTGGAAATACAAATGGTTCATAAGTTATAGTCTTGGAATGGCAATTTTGTTTTTGATTTTGAATATTGCACACCCCGAAAATTATGATAAAGCTCTGATGCCTGCACTGCAAAGTCCATGGTTTGTGCCACATGTAGTGGTGTATATTTTCGCTTATGCACTTCTTGCTGCATCTTCTTTAGTTGCACTGAAAGGCTTGTATTTATTATATTTCAAAGAATTTCAGACTTCGCTATTGAAACTTGCTGACAATCTGGTTTATATTGGTTTTGCATTTCTTACTCTCGGATTGATATTCGGAGCATTGTGGGCAAAAGAAGCCTGGGGACATTATTGGACTTGGGATCCTAAAGAAACATGGGCTTTCCTAACCTGGATGGGATACATGATTTATATGCACTATAGATATCATCGTCCCGCAAATATCAACGGACCATTGTGGACATTAACTTTGGCTTTTGTAATTTTATTGATTGCCTGGTTTGGAGTTAACTATTTACCATCGGCACAGTCGAGTGTGCATGTTTATAGTTCATAAAAGTTGAAAGTTAATGAAGTATAAAGTTTGTGAAGTTAGCTATTATCCTCTAACTTAATAAACATTCTACTTTCTATTTTCCATTTTCTAATTTCAAACCTCCAACTAATAACTATTGTAGCTAACAATTTCATCAAAATCTTTTCGGATTTTATTTCTAATATCTTCAGTTTTTTTATAACCAACTGTAATTATCAATTCTGCTCGTTTCCTTTCGGGGATATTAAGTAGCTTCTTCACCTTTTTTTCGTTGAACCATCCTAAAATGCAAGTTCCGAGTCCTTCAGAAACTGCTTGCAAGCAAAAGTGTTCAGTAGCAATTCCTATATCAATCAAAGTATAAGGCTTTTTCTTTACAATTGTTCCGAATTTTGAAGTGAAATTTGCACCTTCTCGTACTACCACAACCAAAACCGGGGCTTGAATTGTAAAATGATTTAATGGCAAAATCTTATCGGAAGTAGCTTTTGCAACTTCATTTTTCAGTTCGGGATTGTCAACTACAATAAATTTCCAAGGTTGAGAATTACAAGCAGAAGGAGCCAATCTTGCAGCTTCAAGGCATCGCTTAATTTTCTCTACCTCAACTGCTTTGTCTATATATCCTCTATCGCTCTGGCGAATTGATGCTAATTCTAAAAAATTAATTTGTTTCGTCATGTTTTATTAAATATTTGGATACAAAAGTAGTTTTATACTTTTAAAATTAGATATTCTGAAAAACAGATTCAGTTAATATTTTTAAGACTTATTAAAACAAAACAATTTTGCAGTTGCAATAAATTTGCAAACATGCTGAAAAACAGGAAAATAGCTATGTCTGCAATGACAAGTTTTCTTACTTTTGATTTTTTTATATAGTCGCTACTGTACAATATTTTTATACTTTTGTACTCTAATTTATTAATTTGAGAAAAATAATTAATGTTAACTAATACTTATTAAATGAAACAAATTTACATTTTTAGAAAGATGTTGTTGTTCGTTTGTCTGATTTTGATGGGACAAATTGTGTTTGGCCAGGCAAGAACGGTTAGTGGAGTTGTAACAGATGCCGATGATGGTACTACATTGCCGGGCGTAACAATTTCCATAAAAGGGACAACTCAGGGAACTATTACTGATATTGATGGAAATTATCAGATAAAAGTCGATAAGGCTGAAACTCTTGTTTTTTCATATGTTGGTTATTCAACACAAGAAATTGCTGCTGCGAAAGATGTTATAAACGTATCTCTTGAAGCAGAATCGAAAGGAATTAATGAAATAGTAGTGATTGGTTATGGTGTGCAAAGGAAAAAAGATGCAACCGGTGCTGTTACAGCAATCGGCTACGAAGATTTTAATAAGGGAGCAGTTACAGCACCAACGGATCTTCTTGTAGGAAGAGTTGCCGGTGTACAAATTACAACAGGTGGCGGTGCTCCCGGAAGCGAGGCACAAATTCGTATTCGTGGAGGTTCGTCCTTATCTGCCAGCAACGACCCTTTAATTGTGATTGATGGAGTTCCAATTGACAACGAATCAGTTTCAGGAATGAGAAATCCATTAAATATTGTTCATCCGAGCGATATTGAAACTTTCACCGTTTTAAAAGACGCATCTGCAACTGCTATTTATGGTTCTCGTGCATCAAATGGTGTGATTATTATTACAACAAAAAAAGGAAGATTTGGCTCTCCTTTGAAAATTAACTATTCAGGAAAAGTTTCGTTTTACACTGTTCCAAACAGAATTGATGTTTTGTCGGGAGATGAATTTAGAACATTGATTAATGAAGAAGAAGCAAATAATCCAAATGCTTTAGCCTTGTTAGGTACAGCAAATACTGACTGGCAGAAAGAAATAATTAGTCCTTCCGTTGGCTTCGACCATAATATAAGTGCATCAGGAGCTATTCAAAATACACCCTATAGAGTTTCAGTAGGATATTCTGATGAAAGCGGTATCCTTGAAACTTCAAAATTAGAAAGAATCACAGGTTCTATTGGAATAAATCCAAAGTTTTTAAACAACCACTTGTCCATTAATGCAAATGCAAAAGGGATGAATATTCAGAACCAATTTCCTGATATGGGAGCAGTTGGTTCAGCTTTAGCTTTCGACCCAAGCCAAGCAACAACAAATGACAGCCCATTTGGAGGATACACAACATGGTTGAATGCTGAAGGAAATCCTATTGACATTGCTGTTAAAAATCCTATTGCTATGATTCAAATGCGTGAAGATTTGGCTACTGTTAATCGTTTTATTGGTAATGCTCAAGCCGATTATAAATTTCATTTTTTGCCTGATTTGCGTGCCAATCTTAACATTGGATATGACCATTCGAAAAGCGAAGGTTCAATCTATGTTCCACAAAATGCACCTATGAATTATAATGCTTTAAGAGGTGGTGGTGTTGATAGAGTTTACGAGCAGGAAAAGAAAAACGAACTACTTGATTTTTATTTCAATTATAAAAAAGAAATTAAATCAATCAAAAGTAAAGTTGATGTAATGGCAGGATATTCCTGGCAACATTTCTGGAGAAAAGGCTCTGCATTTCAAACAAATATACCTCTTGAACCATCATTGTTAGATACAAGTGAAAATACAGATTATGCAACAGAGAGTTATCTCGTTTCATTTTTCACCAGAGTAAATTACACTTTTTTAGATCAGTTTTTATTGACTTATACTTTACGTAGAGATGGTTCCTCTCGTTTTTCGCCTGACACTCGATGGGGGCTGTTTTCATCATATGCTTTTGCATGGAAAATCAAAAACGGACTATTGAAAGATGTTGAGGCAGTTTCTGACTTAAAACTGCGCGTAGGATACGGAACAACCGGACAGCAAAATATTGGACAGGGAGATTATCCTTATCTTCCAACATATACCTATAGCGAACCCACAGCACAATATCAGTTCGGAAATAATTTCTATACTGTTCTTAGACCAAACGGTTATGATTTATTTTTAAAATGGGAAGAAACAACCACTTTTAATATTGGATTAGATTTTGGTATTCTAAAAGATAGAATCATAGGTTCTGTCGATATTTATCAGAGAGAAACTATAGATTTATTAAATGAAATTGATGTAACTGTTGGTACAAACCTCACTAATAGAGTTTTAACAAATGTAGGAAATCTTGAAAACAAAGGAATTGAATTAGTGCTTTTAGGTCGCCCTATTGTAAAAGAAAATATGTTTTGGGAACTTGGTTTCAATTTAACATATAATGAAAACAAAATTACAAAACTTACTGCTCGCGATGATCCAAATTATCCAGGAGTCGAAACTGGCGGAATTTCAGGTATAGGAACTAACATTCAGATACATTCTGTAGATTATTCTTCTAATTCATTCTACGTTTATCATCAGGTTTACGATATTGATGGGAATCCAATTGAAGGAGCTTATGTTGATATTAACGCCGATGGTCAAATTACCGATGCCGACAAATATCATTTCCAAAAACCGGCTCCTGACTTTTTCATGGGTTTCAGTTCTATGTTTGAATATAATAATTTCAGTTTTGCATTTTCCGGACGTATAAATCTCGGTAATTACGTATATAATAATGTTCTAAGCGGTAGCACATACAGCGGACTTTATCATCCTTCAGGCTATTTGAACAATATTACTTCAGATGCTGCAAATCTTGGTTTTCAGAACAGACAATCTTATTCTGACTATTTTGTAACAAATGCATCATTCATGAGAATGGACAATATTACTTTAGGATATGATTTTGAAAAGGTATTTAAAGGTAAAGGTTCATTCAAATTAAGTGCTACAGTCCAAAATGCTTTTGTGATAACTAACTATGAAGGATTAGATCCTGAGGTGCAAAACGGAATTGATAATAACATCTTCCCTCGCCCCAGAACTTATGTATTAGGTGTTAACATTAGTTTTTAATAATTTATAAAATTTGATATTATGAAATATATAAAAATATTATTTTCAGTTGTAATCATGTCAATATTTGTTTTTACAGCTTGTGTTAAAGATTTAGATACAATACCTATTGATAAAGATGATTTTAGCTCTGCTACTGTTTATAAAGATTCGGAATCGTATGTACATGTATTGGCAAAAATCTATGGAGGATTTGTTCTTACAGGACAACAAGGACCAGCAGGAAATGCTGATTTAAGAGGAGTTGACGAAGGTTTTTCAGAGTATTTTAGAAACTATTGGTACATTCAGGAATTTTCTACCGATGAAGCCATAAGTGGTTGGGAAAACGATGAAGGATTGTTCGATATTAATTTCCAAACATGGGATGCTACAAATCCTTTTGTTCAAGGAATTTATACAAGAATATTTTATGAAATAGTTTTAATAAACGAATTCCTAAGAGAAACCACCGATGCAAAACTCGAAGAAAGAGGACATGGCGATCTTAAAGAAGTAATTAAAACATACAGAGCCGAAGCACGATTTATTAGAGCTATGAGCTATTGGCATGCTTTAGATTTATTTGCTAATGTTCCTTTTGTTACCGAGGATGACGGCATAGGCTCATTTTTTCCGGTTCAAACAAATTCTACAGACTTATTTAATTTTGTTGAATCAGAATTAATTGAAATTTTACCAAATCTCGTCGATGCCCGACAAAATGAATATACCAGAGCCGATAAAGCTGCCGCATGGATGGTACTTGCAAAATTGTATTTAAATGCAGAAGTTTATATCAGCCATCCGAAATATTCTGAATGTTTGACTTATTGCAACAAAATAATTGAGGCAGGCTATAGTATTGAAGAAAGATATCAAGACCTTTTTTGTATAAATAATGAAGGATCTGATGAAGCAATTTTCCTAATTGCATTTGATGGAGAGAGAACTCAATCGTGGGGCGGAATGACATTTCTGATAAACGGGAGTATTGGTGGCTCAATGAACCCTTCAGAATATGGTGTTGAAGGAAGCTGGGCTGGTTCAAGAGCAACCAAAGCTTTATTCGATAAATTCGATGTAAATGATGGCAGAGGTTTATTCTATACAACAGGCCAAACTCTTGAAATTGACAATGTTGTTGAATTTACACAAGGAGTTGCTGTAACAAAATATCGTAATTTGAAATATGTGTACGATAATGATGGAAATGTGATAGAAACAATTCCTGGTTCAAATTCTACACATCCCGATGCCGATTTTCCCATGTTTCGTTTAGGCGATGTTTACCTGATGTATGCTGAAATTGTGGCTCGCGGTGCCGGTGGCGATGCAAGCACAGCTGCTGGATATGTCAATCAACTTAGAGAAAGAGCTTTCGGAAATTCAGATGAAAATATTACTGCTGCCGATTTAACCGAAGAATTCATTCTTGACGAAAGAGCAAGAGAATTGTTCTGGGAAGCTCAACGTAGAACTGACTTAATAAGATTTGGCAAATATTCCGGTGGCGGTTATTTATGGCCCTGGAAAGGAAACGTAAAAGATGGGACAGCAACAGATGCAAAGTATAATTTATTACCAATCCCTGCTACTGATATTGCTTCAAATCCTAATCTTATTCAAAATTCAGGTTATTAGAATTTATAAATAAAAAAATTAATGTTATGAGAAAAATAATTTCAATAAGTATAATTTTAGTTGGATTTGTTTTATTGTTTTCTTGCGAAGACGATAAAGAAATTACAATTTTTGATCCCATAAATGCTACTGCACCGCAGTTAATTACACCAACAGTGGATAGTAGTTATGTTCTTGATCAAGCTTTTTCTGAAGACACTATATTCTTTTTTGAATGGACAGAAGTAAATTTTGGTTTTGAATCGCCTGCAACATATTTGATTCAAATGGATGTTGCCGGAAACAATTTTGCAAATGCAGTTGACGTATTAACAAGTTTCGAATTAAGTGCAAGCGTAACAGTTGGAGCTATGAATGCTCTTTTAGCTCAATTTGATTTATTAATTGGAGATATTAATTCCATAGAATTTAGAGTTCGGGCTCTTTTTTCAGATACTGAAGGGATAAATTCTGATCCGATAGCAGTTGATATTACCCCTTATAAACCATTTTCAGTAAACTTATATATTGCAACATCAATAGACGATATTAACGATGATACACCAATAATTGTAACTGAAGCTCTCGATGGTATTTATTTAGGTTATGCGCATTTTGATGCAGGAACCGAAGTATTTATTATAGACCAAATCTACGATGAATTATTTGGAGACGATGGTGCTGGAGCAATTGTTCTAAATGGTGCAGCAATCGTTATAGCCGATACCGGTATTTATCGTATTTCTCTAAACTTGAACGACAATTCTTACGAATTTCTACATCAGGCTTGGGGTTTAATAGGCTCGGCAACGCCAGATGGCTGGAACTCTGATCAGGATATGGCATACGACCCGACAACAAATCTTATTACAATAACAATTGATTTGGTTGCAGGAGATTTTAAATTCAGACCGAACGATGAATGGGAACCCTATAATTATGGAGACGATGGAACAGATGGCACTATGGAAGATCACGGTGCCGACATTCCTTTATCCGGTGGAGACGGAAATTACACAATATCAATGGATTTATTCGATCCGCCGGTTTTCACATATAGTGTTGTGAAAAACTAATTTTTAGAAGTCCCCTTTATCTTGAAAAAAAAGAAAAAGCGTAGTTTAAATTCTACGCTTTTTTTGTTTTCAAACTTCCGATTTGTTTTGTTATACTTCTAACCTATTTTTACTGCTAAAATTTTGCATATGAAATTTGCCTCAATTATTTTTACTCTTTTTATAAGTCTGCAAGCATTTGCACAAAAAGAAAAGATTCAAAAACATATTCTTGCAAATCCAATTGAGAATAAGGCTGAATTTGATTCTCTGTTTCAAATTACTGAAATTGATAGATTTGCAAGAAGTGAAGCTGAAAAAAGTGTTATTCTTGAAAACGGATATGCAAAATGGCAAATCAAGAACCGCAACCATTGGAAAGCAAATGTAGCAAACCGGCAAGTCAGACAAATTGATATTGTTTTCACAAAATATCCAAAACATAAAAAGGACTGGATAACAAACTATTATGAGTTGTTAGCCAATCGTTTATTAGAATTATTTAGCATTGATTCTGCTTTAAACGACAAACAAATAAAATGGAATCTGGTTTTGCAAACAGCTTGCCAGACAGCATCGAAAGCAAAAAATATGTTTCATGGAATAGTTGTTTTTTACGATTTGACTGAAATTGAAAAGGAAGCTGAACCAAAAAGAAAAATATCAAGTTCTCAGATTTATAAAAAACCGCTTGAAGATACAATCAGCAATGCAGAGTTTTTGCGACAATACGAAATTGAATTTAAAAAGCAAATTGAGGAAGATGAGAATTTCAGAAAATCTAAATTAAAAAAGAAAAATAAGGAACGAAAAATAGAGTCAAAATGTCCTGATTTTAAACAAAGAAGGAGAATTTTTAGATGGAGGAAAAAATAGGATAACAGGGATTTATTTCGATAGAATGTAAAGGGGGCTTCTAACCTGAATAATTCATAAATATTTCTACTACAAGCCCAAACTGCACATCATCTTTGACCGTCCTCAATTTTTATTCCATCAAAATAGCTCGCTATTACTCAAAAATAAAAATCTGTGGTAGTTCAAATCTGACACTCATTTTGAACTTTCGAGACGAAAATTTATGAATTATTCAGGCTAAAAATATCAAATTTCAAGGCGTAAGAAATTTCAAAACCGCAGTTTACTATTGTAAATGAGAATTTTGAAATTTTGAAACAACGAAGAAATTTGCATTTATAGAAGTCCCCTAAAAAAAAGGAGTAACACAATTAGTATTACTCCTTTTTTATAAGATTTGAATTATCTATTATTTAGAAAATGTTACAGGTCTGACTATTATACCATCGTTTTGAGTATTTATCCTCACAAAATAAACTCCAGTAGGATATTTCGAAACGTCTAATTCTATGTTTTTCGATTTATTTATTTCGGTATAGATTAGTTTTCCAATCGAATTGTAAATGTCAATTTTTTCAATTTCAGCAATTTCTGAATTTATGAATAGCTTTTCTTTCACTGGATTTGGGAAAATAGAAATTGAGTTTTCAATTGAGTTTTCTCCAATTGAGTTTGGTCCAACTTTCAGATAGGCTTCGTCGTAGGCAGAGCAGCCAAATTCGTTAGTTACAATTACTGAATATAATCCTTCATCTGAGATTTCGATAGATTGAGTGGTTTCGCCATTCGACCATAAATATGAGCTGTATCCGCTACCGGCATCGAAAATTCCGGTTTTCCCGAACTCAACTTCTAAAGTATCGAAACCAAGTTCAACTGTTGGTACAGGATCAACACTTACAATTATATTTCCAATAGCATCGCCGCAAATTGGGTCAGAAGCTGTAACTGAATACATTCCTGCTTCGGTAACTTCAATTGCTTGAATCGTTTCAGATGTTGACCAAATATAAGTCAGTCCGGGAACTCCAACATCTAAAAGAAGTGTGCTTCCATCGCAAATGCTGGTGTCTGCACCCAATTCTATGCTTGTAGATAAAACATAAACCATAGCCGAATCAGTATCAATTGCTCCACAATGATTTTCAATTGTAACAGCATAAAGTCCTGC
>JABHKC010000095.1 GCA_018692315.1 Bacteroidota bacterium
AATGTATTGAGTTTTTTATTTTATGAAAACTATTTTCTCAATCAAAACCGTAGCATAAGCAGAAATTCCATCTTCTTTTCCAACAAAACCAAGTTTTTCGGTGGTGGTTGCTTTTATCGAAATATCATCTTCGTTTATTTTCAAAATCTTCGATAGTATTCTTTGCATTTCCGGAATTTTGTCTTTCAGTTTTGGTTTTTGAAGACAAATTGTAGAATCAATATTTCCAACAGAAAATGATTTTTCTTCCAATAATTCTACAGTACGTTTTAGTAGAATTTTACTGTCGATCCCTGAAAATTCAACTGCTGTATCAGGAAATTGAAATCCTATATCTCTGAGATTTGCCGCACCAAGCAGCGCATCGCAAATTGCATGAATCAGTACATCGCCATCGGAATGAGCAATTGTACCTTTCGTATGTTCAATTTTTATTCCTCCTATCCAAAGCTCGTTTCCTTCTTTCAACTGGTGAACATCGTATCCAAAGCCTACCTTAATTTTCATAGTTGTTTTTGTATTTAAATAATTTCGAATATTATGAAAAAATTATTAAAACAAAAAAAGCCGGTATTGATTCCGGCTTTTTTAATGAAATATTTTTAAAATTCTACATCTCAGGAGTTTTACTCATAGAATCTTTCGATTGGGAAGCAAGCGCCTCAACATCAAAAGTCAAAGAAAATCTTAGAGTATTTTCAAGAGGGTTGCGTTGTTGAGTTGGAACTAAATATGAAAAATCTAAACCAAACACATTAAGTTTTAAGCCTAATCCTACGGTAAAAAATTCACGATTACCTTTTGTTGGAGCTTCGTAAAAATATCCAAGTCGTAAGGCAAATTGTTTTGAGTACCAATATTCCATTCCAAGAGAATAAGTAAGTTCATTCAATTCTTCACGAAAAACACTTCTTGTTCCATCAGACATTACAGCACCGGGAGCATCATACCACGACTGAAAAATTGCAGTTGCTGTAGAAATATTGTCGTCTTTCCCGTAAAGAATTACTTCTTCGCCTGTTATCGAATCTGTATCGTAAATTGCTGGAGTAGGAACCAAAAGTTTGTTTATGTCAGCACAAAACATTATTGAGTTATAATCGTCAATATCAATAGTTAATGCTCCACCAAATTTAAAGTTTGCAGGGATAAAATCTTTTTGGGCATTTTCTGTATATGAAATTTTGGAGCCAAGATTAGAAAAATTTACTCCGAATGCCAGAAGTGCATCTTTTTCAAAAAATGTGATTGGATCTTGATAATAAAATGAGACATCTCCTGCAACAGCATGTCCAGGATGCGATTCCGTTCCTTGAACCGACTGCCCGCCTGTAAGATTAGAGTAAATGTATCTTAAAGCAATACTACCTGATAATTTTCTTGAAAGAAGCCTTGAATATGCAAAATCAAATGCCCATTCATTTGGGTTAAACTGTCCTGTTGTATTTCCCACAATATCAGTAAACACAATATTTCCGAGTGAAAAGTAGCGAAGAGAGCTACTCAATACTTGTGTTTTTCCAATTTTGTAGTAGCCTGCAAGGTATGATAAGTTTATATCGTTTATCAATGCTCGAAGCCAAGGGGTATAAGATATTCCGCCTCCAACATCCCCATTTATAAAGGCAAATTTTGCAGGATTATAATGTTGAGAAAACACATCAGGTGTTGTTGCAACGCCAGCATCTCCAAATCCGCCGCCTCTTGAGTCAGGGGCAATCAATAGAAAGGGTACTGCGGAAGTGATTGTGTTTACCTGTCCTGTTAATTCTCCTGTAGTGATTTGAGAATAAGAAGATTTACCAAAGGTTAAAATTAAAACTAATACTATAAATTTCAGATACTTAATCATATAATCATTATTTTTTTGAATTTGCAAATATATATTATTTTCACAAAAACTAAATTATTAAACATTTATTATAAAGTTTTGGAAATTCTATGAAGAATTTCTGTTTTTTTTTATTTCATTATTACAAGTCGTTCCGATTTAGTTACAGAATATCCCTGAGTGTTTTGGATATTGACTTTATAAATATAAATACCGGATGTTAGCTTGTTTCCATAGTTACTACTTCCGTTCCATTCTATTGGTTCTGTACTAAATCCTCCGGAAAATAAAGTTTTATTTATGGTTTTTACTAATTGCCCTCTCATGTTGAAAATTTCTATTTCAACATCTAAATCTCCGTTTTGGTGATTGTGCTCAAAATAAAACGAAGTAGTTTCATTAAACGGATTTGGATAATTCACCAGATTTTTAATTACAAAGTCATATGAATCTGCTACTAAAAATTCAATATTTTTTTCAGAAGAATTATTATAAACATCCCAAACTTTTACAACTATATTATGAATACCTTCTTCTAAATCGAATAAAAAATATTCAATTTTTCCGCTTTGATAGGAATCAATATCAGACAGGTAGTAGTCGTTTAGTACAATTGTTTGGTTTGTATTATCGTCAATTATTGCAGTCAGGTCGTGCCCAATTCCATTTCCAACAGTATTTATTCCGTTCGAATCTGCCAAAACTGCAAGTAAAATTGGATTTTCGTCTGTAATTCCTCCATTAACAAAGTTTGTATCATTCATGAAAAGTTCAATTTTGGGACCTGAATTGTCTGATTCTTGCAAATCGGAAGAGCCTCCAATAATAATTTTGTTAAAATATCCGCTTGCATCCATTACATATGACGAATTGTTCATACTATCTGTGTCGGATTTTGCATAATAGCTTATCTTTCCAAAATCGTAGTTATAGGCAATATCTTTTGGTACAATAAAGCTGAATTTGAACTCGCCATTATTTATACTTGCTATACCTTTATATAAGGTATTGTTTCGTGTCTTAAAACTAATGATATTTCCTCCATCGTTTCCAAGCGTACTTGAAACTGTTTCCTTGTCGAAAATTGTAGAATATAATTTCCCATTAAATGAAGTTTGAATTATACTATCAGATGATACTATTTCTCCGGAAATTGTAATTTTACTGAGTGCTTTTAGGGTATCAATTTCATCTAAAATATTAATATCGTTAATTGATATTGTGTTTACATCGTGTTCCGGTAGTGCCAGTTTTAGAGCCGGATCGCCTAGTAATGCAAAATTTCTTTTGTTGTCGCTTGTTCCTGTTGCAATTTTGGTCATTCTCATTACATCGCCCAAACGGAGTGAAGCATCGCTAAAAACTGTTTCGTAGAAATTTTGATTTAAGATATAGTTGGGAGTAGAATATACCAGTCTTGTAGTTGTGAACAATGCAATTCCGCCACCTTGAGCATTTAATAAAACCAATTCTCCGGCTGAAGTGCGTTCCCAATCGTCGAACCTGCTAAATTCGCAAGTTGCTGTCATAAATAGTGGCAACCTATCAGAATTGTCCCATTGCATTATGTCATTTATATTGATAATTTGTTCATGTGCAAGGCCTAATTCATTACCGTGCCCGGTATAATTGAAAATTAATGAACCTTTTTTTACTCTGTTTTTAATTGCCAAATTTACATCAGGATATCTTTCACCGGCAGGTGTTGAAATTTGAACATAAGAATCAAGAAATATTTTCTCGATATTAAAATTTGGATAAACTGTATCCACAAAAACTGTAATGTCATTTGCTTGATTTAAGTGCACATTGTTATCCTCGTCATCGGCAACAAAGCATAGCCAATTTTTCCATTCTCCCATATTTGAGGGATTTTTATAGCTTATAATTTTATCAATCACAATTTGTGCTTCCTCTGCTGTTTGTACTGGTAGCCTGCCAATTCCTATATCCAACAAGCCGTTTGTTCCACCTTCATTTTCGTCAAGAAGTCCGAAAAAATCATCGGACACATATGATTCTGTAGGCTTTAGCGAGTTCGCCGACTGATATGTTAAAATGAAATTTGAATTTGAGTTCTCATAAGATTTATTGTCGTACGATCCATCGCCAAATAATAGCAAGTATTTGGGAATATCTACATCAGTTGCTCTATCGTAAAACATCTTTATAAAATCGCGGTAAGCTGCAACATCGGGTGCACCAGAAGAAAATTCATTATAAATTTGTTCCGGTGTTACCACAATAACATCTAACATATCGTCATTTCTGTGAATTTCAGCCAATTGGTTGGCTTGCAATAGAAAATCATTGTGAGAAATAATTACCATATCTGTTTGAGAATATCCATGCAAATCCTGATTTTGAATTTCTCCAATTATTGTAGGACTATGAAATTGTGTCCCATCCCATGCAATGAATTCTTTCAAACTATCTGTTTTTGCTAGAAATGTTTTAGTTGAAGTACCTGAGGTTTGAATTATAACAGGATTGGTCGGATTTGTAATATCCCAAATTTTTAGATTTGAATTCGTATTTGATAATGAAAATTCAGCAATATTATTTAGTCCTACTGAATGTAAATCTCTAATTTGCATTTGAGAACCATTCATTTTAAGCTCTCTTCTTACGTTCAGGTTTATGTAATCGAGCCATGCTTCTGAAGTTGAAGTTGGTTTATTATATGTAAATGAAAGAGAAATATCGTCTGAATTTGCTAAGAATTCAGAAATTTGAGTTTTCGATGAAGCATAATTTCCAGTATAGCTCGTCATATTAACTGCAAGTAAACTAAGCGTTTGTATTGTATCATTATTGCTTTTCACAGTGAAGTAGTTTGTCTCTCCTGAATTTTGTGAGCGGCCTACAACACTTGATTTTATTTTTACTAGAGAATCAACTTTCAGATTTGGAAAAGAGAAATCGAAAACGTAAGAAGGAATAATATCGAAATGTTCGCCATACCATTCTCTACCTGATTTTATCAAGTTGTAGGATTCTACTTCATGATATTGGAAATCGTCGAAAGAATTTACATAATTTGTTGGGTTGTCCCCAATTATTTCTTGTGTAGCGATCCGCTTTTTTGTTCCAATATCTTCGCTTAAAAAATAAAATGATTCGTCTGAGTAGCAATTTATTTCGTGAGTAAAAATATTATTTATGTCGTCGTATTTCCAAATTGTGGGACTTTTGCCATAAAACAAAATTGAGCTTGTGCCTATAAAAATTGAATTTTCGATTAGGTCATCCGGTCTATCCTGATAATTCATAACAGGCAACATGCCAAACGAATTTCCAAACATACTCAGATTGTGAGGCTCAGTAAAACCATGATTTTCTAATTCATCAAAAGTGATTTCATATACGCCGTCTTCTTTAACAGAAATCTTAAGCCATTTGCCCGATTTTAGAACTGAATGCTCTGCATAAGTTCTAATTGACTTATTCTCAGTTTTTGTAGATTTATCAGAAAGTTTTATCTCAAAACTAATAAGCTTCTCATATTTATTAGTTTGAATATTTTTTCTGATGGGAATAAAAGTTATCTGTAAAAATGCTTGTTTTCTTGAGCTGTATATTTGTGTATTTGTTTCAATTTCAGATGATAAAGAATTTAAATTCTCTATTTTATTAATTTGATTATGATCAAATTCTTCAAAAATTTGGTTTGATAATTCAACATCTATTTCTGCAATATTATTTTCAATTTTAATATTTTTAAAAAAATATGGAAAAAATGTATTTAAATCATTGTACACAGCATTTTTAAAACACAAAACTTCATTGAAATTAGTTGTTGAAGTTTTATCTTTTCTAAAATTTTCTGCTGCAATGTTTTGTTTCCATTCAATGGTTTCAATTTCTGCATCTGATTGTGCATAAATAAAAGTATTGAAAAATATGAGAATTGCTAAAACGCAGAAAAACAAGAGATTATAAAGCTTCATATTTAAAAAATTACTAAATTTAAAAAGAAAAATTTCTCTTTGAAATAAAATATTTATTTTTACAAAATGTTTTGAAAAAGTGAAACGCTATTTTATTTCTTATATTGCAGTTGCTTTTTGCAATAAACCGTTTATAAAACGGTTTATTAAAAAAACAATTTTGATAAATGAAATATTAATAAGAATTTGTAAAGAAATAATCAATTGTCGAAAATATTATTTATGTTAGAATATTTCAAGAATTATGTTTATAATTGCAATTTGACAAATTATTTTAACATATAGTAACAAACTGTATCATTGAAATGGTGAAACGTATAATAATTTTTGTTTTTGCAATAATAATTGGAGGCACTGAATTTGCTAATGCCCAAGACCCCGAATATTCGCAGTTTTATGCAAACTCATTATATTTGAATCCTGCATTTGCAGGCTCGGTTGTCTGCCCAAGGATTTCCTTAAATTACAGAAATCAGTGGCCTGCATTAGGTTCTACTTTTGTTAATTACAACATAGCAGCCGATGGTCATGTCGATTTTTTGCAAGGAGGAGTAGGCTTAAATTTGCTTAAAGACGTTCAGGGAGAAGGAGCAATAGAAACAACCAATATTGATTTAATGTACTCATATACTTCAAGAGTGCATAGAAATTTTGCTATTAAGGTTGGATTTCAGGTTTCTTATATTCAGCGAGTTTTAAATTGGTCTGATTTGGTATTTCCAGACATGATTGATAGATTATACGGAATTATTTATAATACTCTAGAGACTAAGCCGACAAATTTGTCTGAAGGATATTTCGATTTCTCAACAGGATTTCTTGGTTATAATACTCAAAAGAAATACTATTTCGGATTCGCAGTTCATCATCTGTCACAACCCGAAGAATCATTCATGGGTAATAGTAGTGCTGTTTTACCTCGAAAATACACAGCACATTTTGGTATTGAAATACCAGTTTTTAATAGAAGATTCAAACGAGGAGATTTTTCTGTTTCACCAAATATAATGTACCAGAGACAGCAAGATTTTGAACAAATAAATGTAGGGATGTACTTTTCAAGAAAAGATTTTGTTGCTGGTGTTTGGATGCGTCAGAATCTTGATCTTCATTACGATGCTGTAATTATGCTTGTAGGTTTTGTGAAGGACAATCTTAAATTTTCATATAGCTACGATTTAACAATTTCGAAAATGGCAAAAGAAACACTTGGTGCTCACGAAGTTACATTATCGGTTTTATTGCCATGCCGACAAAAAAGAAAGAAGTGGGAGTCAATTGCTTGTCCTACTTTCTAAGTTAATTTAAAAAAATCATCAAATTTTTGAATTATGAAATATAAAAGTAATTTAATTCTAATCATTTTAGGAACATTATTTCTGGCTTCTTGCGGATATAAGCAATCTGCAACAACTGGCTGGAACTATAATGACTCGAAAAATGGCGGTTTTGAGTATAGGGCTTATCCTGGACAGCAAACTGGTCCAGGTTTGGTTTTTATAGAGGGAGGCTCGTTTGCAATGGGTAGAGTTGAACAAGATGTAGTTTACGATTGGGATAATATTCCGCGAAGAGTTACAGTTCCTTCATTCTATATGGATATGACAGAAGTTCGAAATATAGATTATCTTGAGTATCTATATTGGTTAACAAGAGTTTTTATTGATTATCCTTCAGTCTATAAAAATGCCTTGCCCGACACTTTGGTATGGAGACGTACATTAGCTTATAATGAACCTTATGTTGTAAACTATTTTCGTCATCCCGCATATCGTGAATATCCTGTTGTTGGAGTAAGTTGGAAACAAGCAGATCAATTTACACTTTGGCGAACAGACAGAGTAAATGAGGATATTCTTATTAATTATAACATATTGCAAGTTAATCCAGATCAGATTGGTGAAGAAAATTTTAATTCAGAAGCATATCTTGCTGGGCAGTACGAAGGTTTAGTGAAAAGAAATTTGGAAGATTTGAATCCAAATATGGATGAAAGAAAAGTGAAAATGGAAGATGGAATTTTGCTACCTCGCTATCGTCTCCCAACAGAAGCAGAGTGGGAATATGCCGCTTTAGCCTTGGTTGGTAATTCCGTTGATGAAAGAATATACGACAGAAAACTCTATCCATGGAATGGACATTATGTAAGAAACGACGGGCAAAAAGATCGCGGTTTTATGAACGCAAACTATTCAAGAGGAAGAGGTGATATGATGGGAGTCGCAGGAAACCTAAACGATCATGCAAATATTACTGAACAAGTTATTTCATACTGGCCAAACGATTATGGATTGTACTGTATGGCTGGAAATGTGAACGAATGGGTAATGGATGTTTATCGTCCAATGTCATTTGAGGTTGCTGAAGAGCATAATCCTTTTAGAGGAAATGTTTACAAAACTCAACTTCGCGACGAAGAAGGAATTGTTGCTGATAAAGATACACTTGGAAAAATTATTTGGAGAGAAGTTACTCTTGATGAAGCAATTGACCGTAGGAACTATAAAAAATCCGACAATATTAATTTCCTTGATGGAGATTTTGAATCAAGTCTTCAGGTTACTGCAGACGAATACACTAATGAAACATTATCAGCCAGACATTCGTCTCAGGAAATGTATCGTACAGCCAGAACAAGGCGAGATGGTGAAACGGCTTCGATGATAAACGACAGGGCGAGAGTATATAAAGGTGGTTCTTGGGATGACAGAGCTTATTGGATGGTTCCAGGAACACGTAGATTCTTAGACGAAAATGAGTCGGATTACGATTTAGGTTTCAGATGTGCTATGACGCGAGTTGGAAGCCCAACATTAGATTAAAAAAATATTAATTTTTTATTTCAAACCCCATTTAACAAGTGGGGTTTTTTATTTGTATTAAATGAAAATCAGCGAATTATATCAATATTTCCTAAAATTCCCAAAAATATCAACTGATAGTCGTAACATTGCTAAAGGTTCTATATTTTTTGCACTGAAAGGTGAAAATTTTAATGGAAATAAATATGCAAAACAAGCTATTGAAAATGGCGCTAGTATTGCTGTAATTGATGAAGATAGATATGTAGAAAATGAACAATATTTGCTATGTGATAATGTTTTAGAAACTCTTCAAAATTTGGCGAAACATCATCGTAAAGAACTAAAAACTAAAGTGATTGCTATTACTGGAACTAATGGGAAGACAACAACTAAGGAACTTATTCATGCTGTACTGTCAAAAAAATACAATGTAAAATCAACGATTGGAAATTTCAATAATCATATAGGAGTTCCTCTTACCATTTTATCAATTTCTGAAAATCATGAATTTGCAGTCGTTGAGATGGGAGCAAATCACATTGGCGAGATTAAATTTTTATGTGAAATTGCTAAACCAAATTTTGGAATAATTACGAATGTTGGAAAAGCTCATCTTGAAGGTTTTGGTTCTTTCGAAGGAGTGAAAAAAGCTAAGCAGGAATTATATTCGTATATTAGAGGCATAAAAGGAAAGGTATTTATCAATTATGACAATGATGTGCTGACTAAACTTATGCTGAATCAGGAAAAAGTTACTTTTGGAACCAGACAGAAGTATTTTTGTTTTGGCGAAACAATCTATTCAAATCCATTTTTAAAAATTTCATGGAATCAGCAAAATGTGGCTAAATCTATTCAAACAAACCTAATTGGGGAATATAATTTTGAAAATGTTATGTCTGCAATTTGTATCGCAGATTATTTTGGTGTTGCTGAAAATGATATTGTTCATGCTATTGAAAATTATTTCCCCACTAATAACAGATCTCAATATATTGAAACAGATAACAATACGATTATTTTAGATGCTTATAATGCAAATCCAACGAGCATGGCAGCAGCAATTATAAACTTCAATAAAATTAATTTTGCTAATAAAACATTGATTATTGGCGATATGTTGGAACTGGGAAAATCGTCGTCTATTGAGCATTCAAAGATTATTGATTTGGTAAAGTCCTTTACTTTTTCTAAAATTTATTTGGTTGGAAAGAAATTCTATGAGCAAAAAATACCTGACAATTTCAATAGATTTTTGAATGTAGAAGAATTAATATCCTTTATAAAACAGGCTCCATTGTCTTCTTCATTAATTCTGATTAAAGCATCGAGAGGAATAAAACTTGAATTAATAAAAGATATATTGTAAAGATCGCTTGCCTATAAACAAAAAAACTAATCTCAAATTAATGAGATTAGTTTTCCTCAAAACAATTAACAAACTCAAAAGTTATTTGTTGAATAAATTAATGTCCCCCCATTAATTTGTCTTTAGTTTCTTCTTATATAATTAATTTCTAATCTTTTCACTAAATTACTCTCATTTATAAACTCATTTTTATCCAGAATATTTAATGTACGAATATTTTTGATAAAAGTTTTTTCTAATTGTTCAATATTTATTTTCCTAATTGAACAATTTTATTCATTAAATCTTCTTTGTAATGTTTCCCAATAGGGATAATTTTTGAACCGGTTTTAGTTTTTACAATAATCGAATTGTCTTCAATCATCTCAAATTTGTCTCTATTTATTATGTAAGACCTGTGTGCACGAATGAATCTATGTGAAGGAAGTTTCGATACCATTGACTTCATAGTGAAGTTAATAGTATATTTTTTGTCGAAAGTGTGAAATACTACATAATTTTCAAGAGCCTCAATCCACAGAATATCGTCATATTTTAGACGAATTAATGCAGCTTTATTTTTAATAAATATTTCATCTCGCTCTCTTTCTTCGTTTTTTGGTTGATCAGTATGAACAGGTTGCTGAAATTGCGATTTTGCTCTTTCAACAGCTCTGTAAAATCGAGCATAATAAGCAGGTTTAAGAATATAATCAGTAACATTATACGAAAAAGCCTCTAATGCATATTTTTCTTTTGACGAAACAATAATTACCAAAGGTTGTGCTTTCAAGCTATTGAGAAAATCAATTCCTGACATTTCAGGCATCTCAATATCTAAAAAAATTAAATGAATCTCTTCCTCATTCTTAAACTTATTAATTGCTTCTACAGCATCTGAGAATGAATGTATTAAGGTAAGATATTCTGTACGGTCAATATATTGTTCTAATACCTTTCTTGAAAGAGGATCGTCATCTATGATAATGCAATTCATATTCTTTTTTTTTGTAAAATTAGTAAAATAATTCAATTCAAAAAATTATTTTTTTTCTCGGAAAATTTATTCGAATCTTTTGTAAAACTCATCAATTAGCATGTCTGATTTTTTAATTGATGCTTTCAACCATTTAATTAATACCTCATTCATTTCAGAATTGCTAAAGTGCCAATTTATTTTAGAATTTCTCAATTTCATCGACAAATGGCTCATAATAATTGCTGCTGAAACTGAAATGTTGAAACTCTCTGTAAAACCTAACATTTCTATGTATAAACTTTCATCAGAGTTGTTAATTATATTTTCTGACAGCCCTGTAAGTTCAGTTCCAAAGAATAATGCTGTTTTTCCTTTGCTTAAATCAAATTCATGCAATTTATTAGCATTTTTGTTAAGAACCGTTGATACAATTCTATAGCCTTTAGACCTTAGTGAATTAATTGCATCCAAACTATTGTTTTCCAATTTGTTATAATAATTTAAATCCAACCATTTTGATGAACCAAGAGCAACTCCCGGGTTGATTTTATATTTATTTTTATTTTCGATTATGTGAACATCTTGAATGCCAAAACAATCGCATGTTCGTAAAACTGCACTTGCATTGTGTGGTTGATAAATATCTTCCATTGCAATTGTTAAATATTTTGTTCTATGTGATATATTTTCTTTGAAAAGTGTAATTCTCTTTTCAGTAACAAAGGATGAAAGATATTCTATTAACTTTTCTTGCATAATCTGATGGACTGACTATATATTTGATAAAAAAAGTTGTAAAAACAAAAAAAGGAGTACATAAGTACCCCTTTTTTGAAATAATTTTGTTTCTTTTAATTGACAGAATCGCTAAGTTCGCTACCTGCTTTAAATTTAACAACTTTTTTTGCTGGAATTTCAATTTCTTTCCCTGTTTGAGGGTTTCTTCCAGTTCTAGCTTGTCTTTCTGAAATGGAAAATGTTCCAAAACCAACTAAAGCAACTTTTCCGCCACCTTGTAGCTCATTAGAAACTATACCTACAAATGCTTCTACAGCTTTTTTGCTATCAACTTTTGTCAAGCCAGTTCCCTCTGCCATGGCACTAATTAATTCCGATTTATTCATAATAAATTGTTTTGGTTAGGTAAAAATACATACTTACATTAGGCAAATGTATTTAAATAATTAAATATGACAAATTTAATTTATAAATTTTGCAAAAAAATTTTAAAATTTATGAGATTTTTTACAAAATAAATCAAATATACATAAATAAATACATGAAGACTAATAAAATTGATATTTTTCTTTCTTGATATCGAGCTTAATTAAATTATTTTTTTGCAAAAAAAAGCAAAAATTATTTTTTATAATGTAAAATTTAATTCTACTTTTGCAGCGGAGAAATGGCAGAGTGGTCGAATGCGGCGGTCTTGAAAACCGTTGTCCTTCACGGGACCGGGGGTTCGAATCCCTCTTTCTCCGCCAGAAAGCTTGAAAATTTTATTTTCAGGCTTTTTTCTTTTAGAAAACTAAGTTTCGAAAAAATAGTATATTTTATTAATGCCTTATATTCAGCTTTTTGTAATTGCAAAAGTAGAGTGTTTTTTTGTATGCAATTGATAAAAAAAGCTAATATGCTGAATATTTGTATTATCCGCCGAAGTTAAAATGTTGGACAACTATTGCATGGTTTTCTTTTTTTTAGCTTTTTGCTAATCCAGTATCTCATTCCAGTTGCAATAAAAATTCTTGCAGGCTCAACATAATTCAATGAAATAGACAAATCTGTTTTTCTATTCAGATAGAAATTATATTCGATATCTGCATTTAATATTTGCAATTTGTATTGAAGATCAGTGGAATTGCTAAACCCATCGTTTAAATCATAGTTTTTTAGGCCTACCCACGACTGCCGATAAAATATAGTTGGTTCAATACCAATATTTAATGAATGTTTCCAGATTTGTAAAATTCTGGCTCTAAGGCTAATTTGTGAAATTCCTTCGATTCTTGAGTTTGCATCGTAAAAAATGCCTTGTTGAAATCTTAGAGAAACAAGAAAGTCGTTTACAAAGTATTCATACGAAAGCAGTAATCCTGGTTCAAACAGAAAATTGCCATTTTTATCAAGTGTATTGATGTAATTGTTAGATTTACTTTGTATTGGATTAAAACTAATGTTTAAAAGTTTCGCACCAAAATTTGATTGCCCAAATAGACCAATTGCAGTAAAAAAAAAGAGTAGTATTAAATATTTCTTTAACATCGAAATAGAATTTTCAATATTTTGTATTCAAAAAAAAGACTAATTTTTAGATTCCGGTGTAATTGTATGGTGTAATATTTCTCAATTCAGTTTTTAAACTATCTGAAATATTCAACAAATCAATAAATTCTTCAATTGTTTTCTTATTTATGGTTTTGTTGGTTCTAGTGAGCTCTTTTAAGGTTTCATATGGCTCTGGAAAGTTTTCTCTTCTTAAAATTGTTTGAATTGCTTCAGCAACAACTATATAGTTTTGTTCAAGATCGGACGAAATCACTTTTTTATTAATAGAAATTTTGTTTAATCCTTTAAGCAAAGATTTTATTGCAATTAAAGTATGCGATAGTGGTACACCAATATTTCTTAAAACTGTTGAGTCTGTCAAATCGCGTTGAAGTCTGGAAATTGGCAATTTAGCCGAAAGATGTTCAAACAAAGCATTTGCTATTCCAAGATTGCCTTCCGAATTTTCAAAATCGATAGGATTAACTTTGTGTGGCATGGCTGATGATCCTACTTCTGATTTTTCAATTTTCTGCAAAAAATAATTCATGGAAATATATGCCCAAAAATCTCTATTCAAGTCTAACAAAATTGTGTTTATCCTTTTCAAATTGTCGAAAATTGATGCCAAATTATCATAATGTTCAATCTGTGTTGTAGTTTGAGATCTTTGTAATTCAAGTTTTTCTGTAACGAATTTATTTGCAAAATTTTTCCAATCTATTTCAGGAAATGCTATATGATGTGCATTAAAATTTCCGGTTGCACCACCAAATTTTGCAGGATAAGTTTGATTTCGTAATTGATTTAGCTGAATATCTAATCGTTCGGCAAAAACAAGTATTTCTTTTCCAAGCCTGGTAGGCGATGCAGGTTGTCCATGTGTTCTTGCAAGCATCGGAATATCTGTCCATTGTTCAGCAAGACGTTCTAAAACTTTATGTAAATTGTTAAAAATAGGTAGGTACACTTCATTTATTCCATGCTTCAACGAAAGCGGTGTTGCGGTATTATTTATATCTTGCGAAGTAAGCCCGAAGTGCACAAATTCTATATAGGCTTGTAATCCTATAGAAAAAAATTTTTCTTTTATAAAATATTCAACAGCTTTAATATCATGGTTTGTAGTTTTTTCTATTTCTTTTATTTGCTGTGCATCATCAATGCTGAATTCAGAGTATATGCTTCTTATTTTTACGATATGTTTTTCTTCAATAGATTTCAGTTGTGGCAATGGTATTTTGCACAATGAAATGAAATACTCCAACTCCACCAATACTCTGTATTTAATTAGGCCAAATTCCGAAAAATATTTTGCTAATTCTGTAGTTTTAGTTCGATATCTTCCATCAACCGGAGATATTGCAGATAATTCTTGTAAAAACATAATTTTAATTTAAGATATTAATAATCAGTAGCAATGAAAAATGCCTGCAAAATTATTAAAATATCTATTTGAATGAGATAATTTTAAGTTATGTAGTATAATATATTTTTATACTTTTGATTTCGATTAACCATTATTAAATTTATTATTATGAGAAAAACTTTATTTTTTGTTTATTTTTTGTTCAGCATTACTTTTTTTGTAAATGCACAAACAATAGTTGTAACTAATACGCAACTAAAAAATGTTGTATTAGAAGAATTTACTGGCATATATTGCGGCTATTGTCCTGAAGGACACGCTATTGCTGAAGAGATAGACTCAATAAATCCTGGACGAGTTGTTTTGGTAAATATTCATACAGGTAGCTTTGCTGTGCCACAAGCCGGTGATCCCGATTTTCAAACAGCATTTGGTGAGGCAATTGCCAACGATGCTGATGTAACAGGATATCCTTCCGGCTCAGTCAACCGTCACCTTTTTCCTGAATGGAGTCAAGGAAGTGGGATAGCTATGAGCCGAAGCTATTGGGCAGAAGCGAGTGAGATTATTTTACCTGAAGTTTCACCGGTAAATGTTGGTTTTACATCAACATTTGATACAACAACTCGTGAATTATCTGTTTATGTTGAGGCATATTATACATTAGGTAGCCCAGAACCTACAAATTATCTAAATGTAGCTTTCTTAGAAAATCATGTATTTGGCTATCAAAGTGGTGGAAGTGCCAATTATGATCACAAGCATATCTTGCGACATTTTTTGACAGGACAATGGGGTGAGGAAATAACCACAACATCGCAGGGTTCACTATTTACTGGAACATTTACCTATACAGTCCCCGCCGAATATGTAATCGAAAATTGCGATGTGGCTGTGTATATTTCAGAAACATATCAAGAAATCTATACTGGCGTTCAGGCAGTTGCCGATGGAGGTGCTAATGATGGATCAACAGTATTATTTCTCGGAACTATGGAGCCAACAGATTATGCTGTTGCTGCTGGAAGTCCTACCTCAACTTCAAGTATTTTGATTGACATTGAGAGTGCTTTAAGCGGAAGCGAGGATTTTAAAATAAAACTTACAAACGATGCTCCGAGCGATTGGAGTGCTACTTTTACAATAGGTGGTACAGATTATTCAGATAGTGCAATTGTTAGTATGGATGGCTTTGTTCCTGTTCCGGTCGAAATAAAAGTTATTCCGGGAGCTACACCTGCAATTGGAAATTACTTGTTATCAATGAAATCTATTTCGCATGTAGATGCACCTGAAGTTCAAATTGAACTAAATGTTATTTCAGAAATAACAGATTTAATATTACATAATAGCGGTACTTTTGGCAGTGTTGGTGGGCAACCTTCCGATTTTGATGCAGATTTTGTTGCAGGTTTAGAATATGCCGGAAACACAAATCATGCTTCCATTACGTACAAAATATTCAAAAATGCACATTTGGCAAATGCTTTGAACGGAATTGATCACCTATATTTTAATGCAGCATGGGTTTTTCCTGTCCTAACTGACGAAAATGTTGAAATCCTATCAAATTTTATTGATAATGGCGGCAATCTATATATTTCAGGACAAGATCTTGCCTGGGCAACCTGGGCTTCTGATGATTATTGGACTACTAATACAAGAGAGTTCTTTACAAATTACTTGAATGCAGTGTATCAAGACGATGGTAGCTCTGCAAACAATAATTTTGTAGCAGATACTTCCGATATAATATTTGGTAGCCTGAGCAGTTCGAATTTGATAAATATTTATGGATTAAGTTCCGGTAGTCCAATGATGTTTCCCGATGAGATTTCGGCAACAGATAGTGGAACAGTTTTTCTGTATTATCTTAATAACACAAGTAAAGGTGCAGGAGTTCGCTCAACTGTTGGAGATGCCAAAATCGTTTATCTTGGTTTCGATCTGCCTATGATTGAAGATGAAAATGTAAGAAAGGAATTAATCAAAATAACACACGACTGGTTTCATGAAGCGGATACATCGAATATTTCTGTTGAAAACCAGGATTTTAATGCAAGCCTAAATGTTTTTCCAAATCCATCAGATGGGAATTTCTCAATTTCTTTAAAAATGAGCAAAGTTTCTGCTTCTGAAATTGAGATTTTCAATATTCTTGGAAATAAAGTTTTCGATGAAAGGATTGATAATCAAGAGTATTATCAGAAAAATTTAGATTTTGAGGACTATCCATCTGGAATTTACTTATTGAAATTTTCATCAAAATATCAAGTCTTAAACAAAAGGATAATTATTTCAAAATAATAAACTACGAAAAAAAAGGGCAAATCGCCCTTTTTTTTTGCACATAATTTAAATATAACTTTCAAATTTCAAATTCATAAATGGAAATATTGAATCAAAATTGTTTATTTTTGCACAAAAATTTCAACTATGATTTATAGGTTTTTTTTAATTATTTGCTTGTCTGTTATTTCACAATCCATTGCTGCTCAAAATGTTGGACAAAAGGGAGATACTTTAATAAATTATACAGACATAAATAATATGAAGCAAGGTGTTTGGAGAAAAGTGTACCCGAATGGAAAGCTTGCATATGAAGGAAAATTCAGAAATGACAAGCCTATTGGTGTTTTTAATAGATATTTTGAAGATGGAGATTTGAAAGCAACTTTAATTTATGATGAAAATGGAGAGACAGCAAACGCTACGCTATATCATAAAAACCAAATAATTGCTGCAGAAGGCAAATATTTCGATAAAGAAAAACACAAAGTTTGGAATTATTATTCTAAAAAGGAGCAATTAATAATGACGGAGTCTTATGACAAAGGCTTGAAGCACGGGAAATTTGTAAAATATCTTTCAAATGGGAAAATTGCCGAAGAATCGAATTGGATACAAAGCCAACAAAATGGAATGTGGCGACTGTTTTTTGAATCGGGAAGAAAAAAAATGGAAACAAAATATATGAATGGAAAACGCTCCGGTTTATATTATGTTTATTACGACAATGGACAATTGATGGTAAAAGGCAAATATTTGAACGACAAAAGAAACGGTGATTGGACATTTTATGAACGAAATGGCGACACAAAAATTACAATTGAATATATAGATGGTAAAGCTTCAAATTCTGAAGAATTGGATAAACTTATCAAGAAAGAGTTTGAAGAATATGAAAAAAACAAAAAACGATTTAAAGATCCTGCACATTATAAAAATGATATTGAGGAATATATAAGAAATACTCAATATTAAGAATCCATATTTGCTACCTAACATTAGAGTTCCCTTACTCAAGAAATATGCTCATTTCTTAAACCTGAATCAATTTTTTCAATGCAAAATGCAATTTCACTTTCAGAATTAAACAAAGATATCAAAGACGTTTTGTTTGAATCGTTTTCGCAAACTGTTTGGGTGATAGCAGAAATTAGCGAGATTCGGGAAACAAAAGCAGGGCATTGCTATCTCGAATTAATAGAGAAGGATAAAAAATCGAATAAGGTTGTTGCAAAAATGCGAGCCACAATTTGGGTTTATATTTATAGTGCCCTAAAATCATATTTTGAATCATCTACTTCGCAAGAACTTACTGCCGGGATAAAAATTTTGGTAAATGTTACAGTTGAATTTCATCAACAATATGGAATGAGTCTGAATGTTCAGGATATTGATCCGAGCTATACTGTTGGCGATTTGGCAGTTAAGAAAGCTGAAATAATTGCTCGCTTAGAAGAAGAGGGAGTAATTGGCATGAACAAAGAAATTTCATTGCCAATGCTTCCAAAAAATATTGCAATAATTTCGTCTGAAACCGCTGCCGGATATGGCGATTTTGTAAATCAACTTGCAGAAAATCAGTATGGATTTAAATTCAATTTTAAACTTTTTCCTGCAATAATGCAAGGCGAAAAATCCGTAGAATCAATTATTCAAAATTTAGATGAAATTTTCGAGTACGAAGATTTTTTCGATCTTGTAGTATTAATTAGGGGTGGGGGTTCGAGAGCAGATTTAAGCTGTTTTGATAATTACGATTTGGCTTTTTATATCACACAATTTCCTATTCCTGTTATTTCAGGTATTGGTCATGAACGCGATGATAGTATAGTTGATTTAGTTGCAAATATTAGTTTGAAAACTCCAACTGCTGTTGCTGATTTTATTATTTCAAAGTTTGTTGAAGCTGCTGTAGAACTCAAAAACAATCAGCTTAATACAATTAATAGAATAAAAAGAATTTTAGAATTTGAGAAGAATAAAATTCAACAATTAGCCAATGAAATTTCGCCCATCGCTCTTAAAAGTCTTAAAACTAAAACTATACAATTAGTAGAAATTTCAAATAAAATTGAGAATGCTACAATAAAATTCATTTCAACAAATAAAAACAAATTAGAAAAAAGTGCTGGATCTATAGGAAATATTGTTCAAATATTTGATAATTCAAAAACTCAGGAATTAAATCAAATTTTAAGAAAGTTGAAAAATGTAAACGAGAAATTCTTTATTAGCGAAAAGTATAAATTAGATATTTTGAAAAAGTCATGTGAATATCTCGATCCTATAAATGTTTTAAACAGAGGCTTTTCATTAACACTGAAAAATGGAAAAATTGTAAAGAGTATCGCAGAATTAAATGAAAATGATATTATTGAAAATAAATATAAGGATGGCAAAATAAAGAGCCGTGTATTTCAGATTTACAATAATTAACATTTTGCTGCTCATAAACTTAGCAAGAATTTTATCGTTTCATTTATTTTACATCGACTGAATCATGTGAAGCAAGTCGATGTAATGTCCGGAATGCTCTCCGTACATTTCAACATTGTCACCGGTTATGGTGTATGTACTTTTTTCACCAGCAATTCGCGAAAACACAACTTTAAACTCATTTCCTTTTTCATCTATCATTAAAACTCTCGCCAGTTTATCGTTTTTTACACAATTTAAATTTTCATGGCAAATAGGACAGAAAAATTCAACAAGCTCGCCTTCATTATAAATAAACGATGGATGCTTTTTTACTTCATAGATGCCAAGCTTTTGACTTAATAAAATTAATCCTTTAACATTGTTTCTTGCTTTTGCTGAAAAAATCAAAGAATCTCCAACATTCAAATAACCAAGACATTTGGGGCAAAGATAATTCGTTTCCATAATTATTATTTTTAACAATTAAATCTTAAATATACAATATTATACTTCAAAAAGCAAGAAAAATCTTAACAAATGTTGGTGCTTATATGTTTCATAAATAATAATGAACTATTTTTAACAATTTGTAAATGTTAGCAAATCGACCATTAGCCGATAGATTGAGACCAAACAGTCTTGATAATTATCTTGGACAAAGGCATTTAATTGGGAGTAATGCCGTACTTCGAAAAAGTATAGAATCCGGAAAAATCCCATCGTTTATTTTATGGGGACCTCCTGGAGTTGGAAAAACTACACTGGCAAAAATTATTTCTAATAAACTTGAACGTCCATTTTACACCTTGAGTGCCGTAAATTCCGGAGTAAAAGATATTAGGAATGTAATTGAAAAAGCAAAGAATCAACAGTTTTTTAATAGGCCAAATCCAATTCTTTTTATCGATGAAATTCACAGATTTAGTAAATCGCAGCAGGATTCCTTACTTGGTGCTGTAGAGCAAGGAATTGTTACTTTGATTGGTGCTACAACCGAAAACCCTTCCTTTGAGGTGATTTCGGCTTTGCTCTCTCGATGTCAGGTTTACATATTAGATCATCTGTCGAAAGACGAACTCGAAAAATTATTGAAAACGGCATTAGAAACAGATTCTGTTTTAAAAACAAAAAGTATTAAAATTGAAGAAACTGAAGCTATGCTACGATATTCGGGTGGCGATGCTCGAAAGTTGCTGAATATATTGGAACTAACAGTAGCTTCCGATAGTAATGAAGAAATTGTTATTACAAATGAAAAGGTTGTTGAGAAGTTGCAGCAAAATTTGTCGAATTACGATAAAAATGGAGAACAACATTACGATATTATTTCGGCCTTCATAAAATCTGTTCGGGGAAGCGACCCAAATGCTGCGGTTTATTGGTTGGCACGAATGATTGATGGTGGTGAAGATCCAAAATTTATTGCCAGAAGATTGCTCATTCTTGCTGCTGAGGATATTGGTTTGGCAAATCCGAATGCGCTATTGCTTGCAAATAATTGCTTTTCTGCGATTGATGTTATTGGGATGCCGGAAGGGAGAATTATTCTTTCTGAAACAACTATTTATCTTGCTTGTTCTCAAAAAAGTAATTCGTCTTATTTGGCAATAGATAAGGCATTAGAAATAGTTAAAAAAACCGGAGATTTGCCGGTACCTCTGCATTTGCGAAATGCCCCTACAAAACTTATGAAACAAATTGGTTATGGCGATAACTACAAATATGCTCATAGCTACGAAAACAATTTTGTTGAGGATGGTTTTCTTCCTGAAAAAATTGAAAGTACTATAATTTTTGAGCCAGGAAAAAATTCGAAAGAAATTGATATACGAAACAAACTAAAAAATATGTGGAAGAAAACTTATGATTATTGATTTGTTTCTTACCAAAATTCACTATTTTTAGCATCTCAAATTTTATTAAAGCTTGCAAGCATGGAAAAAACTGAATTTGAAGAATACTTAAAAAGCCGATACGAAGATCAAATAAATTGGTATGATAAAAAAGCTGCAGATAATCAAAGGATATACAAGCAATTGCAGTGGTTAGCAATAATTTTTTCTGCAATTACTCCGGTTTTGGTGGCTTTTGATAGTAAACCAAAATGGCTTATATGGATAACAGTTGCTATTTCAGCAATAGTGGCAATCGCAACAACTGTAATTAAAACCTTCAAATATCAGGAAAATTGGATAAATTACAGGACTACCTGTGAAACCTTAAGAAAGGAGAAGCATTTTTACACAGCTAAGATTAATGAGTATGATTCTGCTGAAGATAAAGAGGCTCTTTTTGTTGATAGGGTAGAGGCGCTTATTTCAAGAGAAAATACCATGTGGTTAACAGCACAAAAGCAAACTAAGAAATGATGTTCGATATTTTTATAAGCTACGCCAGCACTGACAGACCAAAAGTAAAACAAATTGCTATAGCTCTTGAAAATAAAGGCTGGACTGTTTGGTGGGACAGGAAAATTCCTCCGGGCAAAACATTTGCACAGGTAATAGAAAATGCAATTACAAATTCTAAATGTATTGTTGTTTTGTGGTCGCCGGCTTCTGTAAAATCAGAATGGGTGCAATTGGAAGCAGCAGAAGGAATTGACCGAAAAATTCTTGTTCCGGCTATCATCGAAAATGCGAAACCACCTTTTAGATTTAAAAGGATACATGCAGCAAATCTTATAAATTGGAGTCCCAATTCAAAACACGATGAGTTCGATAGTTTTGCAAATTCGATAGCAACAAATATTAAATCCTTCAAATCGGAGGAGAATAAAAGTGCTGAAAAAATTCCTAAAGAAATTAATCCAATTGAAAAATTTGAATTTTTAACAACTCCTATTGAAATGGTTTTTGTTAAAGGCGGTACTTTCGATATGGGCAGTAATGATGGCTCTGATGATGAAAAACCGATTCATCCGGTAACACTTCCAG
>JABHKC010000096.1 GCA_018692315.1 Bacteroidota bacterium
TTAACTCATTCCCAGTATAAGGGGTTTTTGCAATACTGAGCTTATGAAGTTCTTTTTCACAGCTTGCGCTTATTAATAGTATAATCGCTATAAATGAAAAAAGTCGTATTACCATAATGTATAAGGATTTGATGAATAATAGCCTCCGTAAAATCTATCCTGAATATTAAGAACTTCAAACCCAGTAACGCTGATTAATTGACGACCAAAAAGTCTAAGATTATGAAACCCATTTTGAATAGGTCCCCTTATATTTCTTTCACTTTGGCTTGTTCCAATACCAACATATTCGTCTGCATTATCACAGTTAATTAATATCTTCATCGGTTCAAATCTATTTCACTCAGCATTCATTCAAATAAAAATAAATACTTTTGCAAAAGTAAAAAATATTGAAAATACTAAAATTAAAATTATAATAGTTAATGGAGTGTTATTTATCTATTAAATTGAGAACTTATATGAACAACGAAAATATGTATAAAAATATTCAATCATTTGTTTTTCTACTAACACTTTTTTTGTCGAATCATTTATTTTCGCAATTGGCAATTGGCGACTGGCGCGAACATTTGCCATACTCTCACGCGAAATGTGTTGCCGAAGCCGACAACAAAATATATTGCTCGACCGATATTGGATTATTCTCTTTCAACAAAAATGATAATTCCGTAGAAAAATATTCAAAAATCTCCGGATTGTCCGATATTGGAATAAATTCTATAAGATACCATCAGGAAAATGAAGTATTGATGATAGCTTATTCCAATACAAATATTGATTTAATCGAAAATAATACTATATATAACATTAGCGATATCAAAAGAAAACCAAATCTTGGAAATAAAACAATAAACAATATTTTGTTTTTGGGAAACATCGCATACCTCTCTTGTGGCTTTGGAATAGTTGTGATCGATCTTGACAAAAAAGAAATAAAGGACACATATTACATTGGAAACAATGGAACAAAAATAAATGTTTTAGATTTGACGTTTGATGGTGCAAATTTGTATGCTGCAACCGAATCTGGGATTTATAAGGCAGACATTAATAATCAGAACCTTGCAAATTATGCCTACTGGCATAAAATAACAAATATCCCAAATGCTAATAGCGAATTTAATTGTTTGGAATATTTTGGAGGGAAAGTATTAATGAATTATCGAAACGAAGCTACTAATGATGATACATTATATGTTTATGATGGACTAAGTTGGGATTATTTTGTACCAGAATATAATAAGCGAATTTATTCTCTTGACGTAAGTTACGATAAATTATTAATTTCATCTACATCGAAATTATTGACTTATAACCAAAATTTCGAAAGAACAAATATGATATATACTTATGGCCATTCAAGTGTAAATCCACATCATGCAATAATTGATAACGAAAACACAATATGGATAGCTGATAATACAATTGGTTTGATAAAAACCAATAACGATTGGAATGCTGAGCCGGCAATATATCCAAATGGGCCTGACAATTCAAAAGTAGTTGACCTTGAAATAGCTGAAGGAGATTTATGGGCTGCCACAGGAGGTAAAAATGGTTCATGGACTAACCTTTGGAACAAAGCCGAAGTTTTTTCTTTCATCGAAAATGAATGGAATACTTACAACAATAATTCTATTTCAAAAATGTCTCAAGCGATTGATATTATTAAAGTGAAAATAGACCCATTAAATAACAAACACCTTTTTGCAGCATCTTGGGGAGGCGGAATATTGGAATTTATGAATGGCGAATTAATTGAAATTTACAACGACTCAAACAGTTCTCTTCAAAATATTATTCCCGGCAGCAAATATGTTAGAGTTGGAGGTTTAGTTTTCGATGATGACAATAATCTTTGGGCAACAAATTCTGAAGTAGCAAATCCAATTTCAGTAAAAAAAGCAAGTGGAACATGGAGTAATGGCGAAAAATGGATAAGCTTTCCATATGGAAATACTGTAGATGCACCCACTCTTAGTGAAATATTAGTTACACAATATGGGCACAAATGGGTAGTTTTAGCCAGAGGATATGGGCTTTTTGCATTTGATAATAATCGTACGATTGAAAATTTTGCAGACGACCAAACCAAACAATTTGATGTAGTAGATGAAAACGGAAAAATAATCTCAAACAATATATTTTCAATTGCTGAAGACCGTGAAGGAACAATTTGGATAGGCACAAATAAAGGAGTTTTAGTGTATTATAATCCAAGTTCGGTATTCGATCAATCCAATTTTTATGCACAAAAAGTAATATTAGAAATTGACGGTAGTGCACAATATCTCCTTGAAACAGAAACAGTTTCGGCTATCGAAATTGATGGAGCAAACAGAAAATGGTTCGGGACCGAAAATGCCGGAGTATTTTTAATGTCGGAAGACGGCACAGAACAAATTCTGAATTTTAATACAGACAATAGCCCACTTTTATCGAACACTATTACAAGCATTGCCATAGATGAAAATTCTGGAGAAGTATTTTTTGGCACTGCGAATGGTATTATTTCGTATAGAGGCACAGCTATTGAGCCAAAAGATAACTTCAACGATATATATGTTTTTCCGAATCCGGTTAGAGAAAATTATTCGGGCGATATTACTGTAAAAGGTGTTGTCGAAAACTCAAATGTAAAAATTACTGACGTTAGTGGAAATTTAGTTTTTGAAACAACAGCTCTTGGAGGTCAGGCAATTTGGAATGGGAATAACTTTTCAGGAGAACGCGTACATACAGGAGTTTATATGGTTTTTTGCTCAAACGAAGACGGCACTCAAACTCATGTTACTAAATTGCTTTTTATAAATTAAAGTTATTTTATGAGATTTTTATAAATTTGCATAATGACTATTAACAATAATATTGAAAGTCTTAGGAGTTTATCACAACTATTCACAACTGCCAATTTTAATAGAATTATTAGAAAAAGGGAATACAATAATACTTTTGCCAGAGTTAACAAGCATATTTCTTATAAAGAAAATATTACTAACTTAGAATTATTTAATAAGATATATAATAAACTTCTATCTTCATATAAAAGCGAATATATTTATAAGAATATCTTAATTAATAAAAAATTAATAAAAAATTATAGCCATAGAAGTACTGCGGCTATTAACGAGCTTAAGATAAACAAATCAATTGCCGATTTTGTGTTACTAAATGGGGAGGTTCAAATCTTTGAAATAAAAACAGAATTGGATAGTCTTGCAAAATTAGAAACACAAATATTTGATTATTTTCATTTTGCCTCTAAAGTTTATATTGTTTCTAGCCCAAAACATATTTCAAAACTAATTAAAAAATATAAAGAAACTGCCGTAGGCATTATAGAATTGACGACTAATAATGCGATAAAAGAAATAAAACCAGCGTATAAAAACACTTCTTTTTTGAAGCATTATACAATATTTAAAATCTTAAGACAGAACGAATATTTAGAAGTTTTAAAAGCATACTCTATTAAAATTCCAGATGTACCTAATACCAAATTGTTTCGTGAATGTTTAAATCTAAGTGAACAAATTAATATTATTGATTTTCAAAAATCAGCAATAAAAATATTAAAAAAAAGAAATATAAAGAATCCTGAATTATTAAAAAGCGAAAAAGCACCAAATTATTTAAAATATATATGCTTTTCATTAGATTTCTCTGAAGCAGAATATGAAGAATTAAATTCATTCCTAAATAAAACAAACTCAAAATGTATTTCCCATACTTAAGAGGTAAACAATTCGAATTAATAGCTCTAAGAGAACTTAGCTCTCTAATGCTTAAATATAGAGATAAGATATCGCCAATAATTGAGCCTATCAAGGAATCTAGCACTTTAAAAAGTACTTTAAAAAAAATGATAGAGAATAATATTAATTTCAATATTATCCTAAATCCAAAAGTTGGCAGCATAGAAAACCCTTTTGATAAAATTGTCAAAATGTTATCTGAACAAATTAATGCTTATTCCAATTTTCAATTGGCAATTATTGTGGACAAAAAAACTGAACAACATATTTCTAATATAATTGAATTTTTAAAAAATATTCAACTCAATAACAATGGAATTACTTTAATACATTATTCCGAAATTGAAAATAATACAATAAATAAATTAGAATCACAATTAGATATTAAATACAATTTAATCTATTTTTCTAAAACTAGCAGAAGATATTATAGAGAATTTAAACTTGACACAAGGGTTAGTTTAGACGATTATTTTAAAAGATTAGCTAAAAATGCAGATTACTTAGATGTTCCGGTTAGTGATTTTTCAGAAGAATACAAATATTATGTAGAAGATGGATTTAAAGGATTTAGTGATTTTTTGACTATTGGAGACAACTATTCCGAATCAGGATTTTTACCAAGAGCTGTTGCTATCCACCTTTCATACATTGATAATAACAAAATTAAAGTACAGCATTTTACATCTGACTCAAATCAAGACTCTTCCGATGTTGGAGGTAAGTTTGCAGAAGCTCTTGAAAAACTTGTAAATTGGTGTAATGCAAATAACATAGATTCAAAAGGTGTAGATATTTTTAAAGGCCTTTATGCAAGTGGTCATTTCCCAGGTTTAGGTAGTGTTAAAAAAATATCCATAATGAATCACATAGAAATAGTTCTTAAAAATATTTAGATATGAATTGTTGCTCTCATTGTTTTACAAGTTCGTATTTAAATAACATAATACAAACTAATAAAGAAAAAGGGAATTGTGATTTTTGTAAAACACAAAATACATATACTTATGCTTCAAAAAAGTTATTAGAATTCTTTAGAAATATCTTAAATTTCTATGAAGCAGATGAAAATTCAACAGTTTCTATTTGGAATTCTATTAAATCTGATTTTCAATTAATAAGTGATAAGGTTATAAAAAGTGAAGAATTACTAAAATCAATTGTTGCTGATGAAATTGATAATTTTCAGGAGCTTTTTAACAATAATGTTTCGTTACAATTGAAAGATCTTATAAATATTAAATCTAGTGAAGTCCACAGTATTTGGGATCGGTTTAAAGATGAAATTAAATTTATAAATCGCTTCCACATAACAAAAGAGAACCATATTGATTTAAATAAATTAAAAATGTTTTTTAAAGATGATGAGGCTTTTACTAAAGAAATTAGTAGAGGGAGAACCTATTTTAGATGTAGAATTTCCGGGAGAACCGGTTTTAGTCATGATGAAATGGGAAATCCTCCAAAAGAACTTACTTCAGGCGGCAGAGCAAATCCAAAAGGAATTTCATATTTGTATTTAACAAATAACTTAGAAACTTCACTTTATGAAACAAGAGCTAGTCTATTTGATTTTGTAACTATTGGAGAATTCAGATTAAAAAAAAATATAAAAATACTAGATTTAAGAAATCCTGATTATGATGTTATCCCTTGGTCTGAAAATGAAATTATAGATGTATATTTGATTTATGCATCATTCATCAAAACTCTACAAAAAGAGATATCATTACCAATAAGAAAAAGAGATAAAGAATTAGATTACTTGCCGACACAATACATATCAGAATTTATAAAATCTTTAGGTTTTGACGGCGTAGAATATCAAAGTTCATTGTATCCAGAAGGTTATAATTTAGCAATTTTCTATCCAGAAAATTTTGAATGTATTAACACGAAAATATATGAGATTAATAATATAAATTTAGAGCATTCTGAATTATCTAAAGAATAACTCACTACTCAAATTTCCAAAATAAATGTTCAAAGCAAAAATTATAGAAAACCCCACATATTATTCGCTAAGGAGAAAATTGCTTATTCTCTCAACTTTTGCAATGATACCACTTGGATTTGTTTCTGTAAGCCAGCATTTTCATTTTATTTATAGTTTGATTATTTTCATAGTTTTCATCGTATTTCTGATATTTTTATACAAAACCAGAATAAAAGTAGAAAAATTAGTTGGCGAAAGGAATATTCAAATCTCCGAACATTCAATTGAAATATTGGGAAAATCTGCTGCCATCGAAAAATCTTTTTCAATTAGAGATGCCGATGAAATAATTGTAAAAGAAAAATATCAGTTTCCGGAAGAAAATATTTCCGAGTTTTATAAAGAAATGAAAGGAGATAATTTGAGCAATTATCTGATTATAAAAACGAATGGTAAAACACACAAATTCGATTTTATAATTGATTCTCATTATATGATTTTGCAGCTAAAGAAAATAATTAATTTCTGGACTGAGCAGGACATTAAAATTACACTTGACTCAAAAAGATAATCATCGACTTTCAAAAAAAAGTATTAGTTTTCGGCCGACAATAAATTTGAAATTATGAAAGATTATAAACGGCATTTAATTACAGCAGCTTTACCATATGCAAACGGGCCTGTTCATATTGGGCATCTTGCAGGAGTATATATTCCGGCCGATATCTACGCAAGATATCTGCGATTGAAAGGAAAGGAAGCAATCTATGTTTGCGGCTCCGACGAACATGGCGTTCCTATTACTATAAAAGCAAGAAACGAAAACAAAACCCCTCAGGAAATCGTTGACCGCTACCATAAAATAAACAAAGAGTCGTTCGAGAAATTCGGAATTTCCTTCGATATTTATTCACGAACAAGCTCCAAAATTCATCATAAAACCTCTGCCGACATTTTCAAAAAACTACATACCGACAACAAGTTTATTGAAAAAACAACAGAGCAATATTTCGACGAAGAAGCAAATCAATTTCTTGCCGATCGCTATATTACCGGAACCTGTCCGCATTGCCAAAACGAAGAAGCATATGGCGACCAATGCGAGAAATGCGGGACATCCTTAAGCCCGAACGATTTAATAAATCCGAAATCGGCAATCAGCGGAAGCAAACCAGTGAAAAAAGAAACAAAGCACTGGTATTTACCTTTAGACCAATATTCCGATTTTCTGGAAAAGTGGATTTTAGAAGACCACAAAGAGTGGAAACCAAATGTTTACGGGCAGTGCAAATCCTGGATTAAAGACATAGGTTTGGAGTCGCGGGCAGTTACACGCGACCTCGATTGGGGAGTTCCTGTGCCTGTGGAAGGTGCCGATGGAAAAGTCCTGTACGTGTGGTTCGATGCTCCGATAGGTTATATTTCGAATACAATTGAGTGGGCTGAAAAAAATGGAAAAGACTGGAAAAAATATTGGCAAGACGACGAAACCAGACTGGTACATTTTATAGGGAAAGACAATATAGTTTTTCATTGCATAATTTTTCCAATAATTTTGAAAAGTCATGGCGATTTTATTCTTACCGATAATGTTCCGGCAAACGAATTTCTGAATCTCGAGGGTGATAAAATTTCCACATCGAAAAACTGGGCAGTCTGGCTACACGAATATCTCGAAGATTTTCAAGACAAAGAAGATGTGCTGCGTTATGTGCTCACAGCAAACGCCCCCGAAACTAAAGACAACGATTTCACCTGGAAAGATTTTCAGGCCAGAAACAACAACGAACTGGTAGCTATTCTTGGAAATTTTGTGAACCGAGCTTTGGTTTTGACTCATAAATATTTTGATGGAATATTGCCTGAAATTTCTGAAATAACTGAATACGACAAAAGCATTCTTCAGGAAATTCCTGCAATAAAAACTAAAGTTGAAGAGAATCTCGAAAATTTCAAAATTCGCGAAGCTTTGAAAGAAGCAATGAGTTTAGCAAGATTGGGGAATAAATATCTTGCCGACACCGAACCATGGAAAATTTTTAAAACAGATGTCGATAGAGTAAAAACTATATTAAATATCTCATTACAAATTTCGGCAAATCTGTCAATGTTGTTAGAACCATTTTTGCCAAAGTCGGCCAAAAAACTTGCAGATTTTCTTGCATTTGAAAAAACCGATTGGGAAAATATTGGAAGCGAAATTCTACTAAGTCCGGGGCATAAAATTAACAAAGCAAAACTACTATTTGCAAAAATTGAAGACAAAGAGGTTGAAGTTCAAATTGAAAAATTGCTTGCCACAAAAAAGCAAAACATTGTGAACAGTTGTGAAGCTAATCCACAAAAAGAATCAATTGCTTACGACGATTTCATGAAAATGGATATTCGCACAGGAACAATTATAAGTGCCGAAAAAGTGAAAAAAACCAAAAAACTTTTGAAACTCGAAGTTGATACCGGCATTGACCGGCGAACAATGATTTCAGGAATAGCCGAATATCACAAACCTGAAGATATTATTGGCAAGCAGGTTAGCATTTTGGTGAATCTTGAAGCAAGAAAAATTCGTGGTGTCGAATCGCAAGGCATGATTCTTATGGCTGAAAATGCTGATGGTGAGCTGGTTTTTGTTTCACCGGCGAAGAATGTTTCGAATGGTTCGGAGGTGAAATAATTATATCAGAAATATTTAGCATATTTATAATTTCTAAATTCTCGGACAGCAATGTATTAAAACTGTTCGATTATTTTCAAACTACAAACATAGGGCTATCTACTGATTTGACATATAAATATCTTCCATTTCTCGTATAATTTCTTCACGGAGCCATATTGAGCGAAAAAGCTTTTTGTCTGATTTTCGATATAAATTGTAGAATTTAAATTTCGAACTAAGTTTTATAGCTTTAATATATGATGAAAAAGCAAGTATGCCACTGAAAGGCAAACATATTATTAAAAATAGGCTTATATTAAAATTCGTCGTAAAGAAAAAAACAATCCAATAAATCAAATAAAAAATCGGAAAAATTATCAAGCCCACCACAAATTTTATTGAACTATGAAACTGATGATCTTTTACATTTTTTATAGCAAGCATTGGAATTTTATATGGCAAATAATTGAATAAAATGCCAAAAATATTTATTGGTAAAAGTAGGATCAAGCTAATAATTTCGAGGGATATTTCGGAAAAACTAAAAATTCGCTTTTCTACAAGCCAGTCTCTAAGGTTCAAAACTTTTAATATTTTTGAATATTCTTGAACCTTTTTGCTATAAACTTTGAAATTCTCCGGCGATTTTTCATAATATATGTCTAAAAGCTCTATAATCTTTTTGTCGGCCGTAAATTTTGATAGCTGATTATTTATTTGGAGATTTAGTTTTTCTCTTATCGAGGAATTGCAAATTTCCATTGAATTTTCATAAGTTTGGTAATATTCATTATTCTGAATGTCAATCATTAGAGGGCGAAGACTTTCGGCAATTTTATCACGAAATTTTAACAATGCCTTCTGTTGATTTTCTAAATAAATATCTTTAAATTCAGTAACCGTGAAAGGAGTACCAAATCTTACATACACAACAGTTCTAAAATTTTCATAGTTGCTATAACAAATTCCAACAGGTAGAATTTTCAGACCCAATTCAAAATCATTTTCCTCTTCAGCCTGAAATGCGATTTTTTGAACGCCTTTTTTTATTGGCAACATTGCTCGCTTATTATTATGGGTTGTTTCAGGAAAAAGCCCTAATGGAATTCCACTTTTTAATATCTTAATAGAATCCTTAAATACGTCTTTATTTTTTTTTAATGAATCTTTTCCATCGCGAATTCTATAAACAGGTCTGATTCGCAGTTTGTTAAGGATTGCTGAAATAAAAGATCTTTTAAAAATGTCGGCTCGTGCTAAAAAATATGGTTGGGTTTTAGAAGTATAAATTACCACAAGCGGGTCCATAAGAGCATTCTGATGATTAGGTGCAAAAATAAAAGCTTCATCTTTTGGGATATTTTCAATATTTTCTGCTACAATTTTTTTGTAGTAAATCCTTAACATTAAAGCTACATACTTACCTATAATGCTATAAAACCAAGACTTTTTCTTCATGTTTCTTAAATTATTTGAAAATAATTTTTATTTCGTAGATTTTCTTTTCAATTTCTTTAAATAATTATCGAAGCATAAATATCATTTCATTTTAGACCAAAAAAACGAAATTAACAATCCGCTTATTATATGCCAAATTCCCCACCAGGCAGCAATAAAAGCTATTCCTCCCATTCCAGCAGGAAATATTTTATTATTAAAAATTAGTACCAAGGCCAATCCCGAATTTTGAATTCCTGTTTCTATGGTAACTGATTTTGTATCAATATTTGGCAAACGAAACAATTTGCTCACTGAGAATCCGGTGAAAAGTGCCAACAAATTATGTATCAACACAATCGGGATTATTAAATAAACATATTTTATGAAATTATCGAAATTTGCAGCAAGTGCACCCACAATAAATCCAATGAAAATAATTATTGATGCAATTTTCACAGTTTTAGTAATACGTTTAGTTATTTTCGGATATCTATTTGCAAACCAGATTCCGCCAATTAATGGAAGACCGAGCAAAATGAAAACAGTCTGAAAAACCTGAAAAATAGGAATTTCCATTGGCTTCTCTAAAGGTAAAAATTTCATGTAAAGCCCACCCCAAAAAACAAAATTAAAGGGAGTTAAAAAACCCGAAAATGTTGTTGCAAAAGCTGTTAAACTAACCGAAAGTGCAATATTTCCTTTTGCCAGCGAACTTATGAAATTTGAAATATTCCCTCCCGGACAAGCTGCTACAAGAATCATCCCAAGAGCAACTGCCGACGATGGTTGAATTAGCCAAACCAGAAGGAAAGTTACAGCAGGCAATAACAAAAATTGAGACAAAATTCCAATAATTGCACTTTTTGGATTTGACAAGATTCGCCTGAAATTTTCAATTTTTATCTCTAAAGCTACGCCAAACATTATAAATGCAATTGTGATATTCATAAATAGCAAACCATCGCTACTGAAATTCAGCACAATACCATCGAGTTCGTTCAGCGAGTTTATGAATGATTCATACATCTGTTAATTGTTAATTGTTAATTGTTAATTGTTAATTGCAATTATCTTCCTGAAACATCCAAAACTTTAGTCGATTTTTTTAAAGTTCTTAGAACAATAAAAATTACAAAACCTGCAATTAGAAAAATCATCCACAAAAAATCGAGATAAAACTTATCATAGATTAAATAGTTTTTTAAAAAGTCGATATAGGCAAAGGAGATTATGGTGGCAAAAAAACCTCCATATTCGCGCTTCAAAACATTTTTTATAGAAAAATTTAAATCGGTTTTATCCCATTTTCTGAATTTTGGAAAAAATGCAGGAGTATTTTCCGACCATTTCTCATATTCTTTGCTAAACTTGCTGCGAACAAACATTTCTTCAGCAAACATAATTCTTTCGTAATATAACCAAAAAAGCAAGATACAAACAGCTATAAACCACCCATTTCCAACATAAATAATAATACCAAGCCACATGAAAAAATTGCCAAGATATAATGGATGCCTAACCACCGAATAAATACCTTTTGTGTTGATTTCGTTTGCAACTTGCTTTTTTGTATTTCTACCCGAAGTTGCTTTTGGAGTGTATCCTACAACTAAAATCCTAATTATAAGACCCAAAACAGAAACTGCATAACATGCCAAAATCCAATAGATATTCGTAAATTCCAAAAATTCTTTTTGCTCTATGAATAAAACTATCGTTGCAAAAACATATAAAAATAGAGGCAAATAACTACGCCTTCTGAAAAGCCAATTCCCCGTTTTGTCAAATTCTTCAATCAACGCCATAACATTTTTATTCTTCTATTAATAAATCACCAATATTAAATAATTTAAAACTTGGTGCAAAGTTTAATTAAAAGAAATGAAAAAAAAATGTTTTGAGTATTAAATAGATTTAATAATTTTGGCGCTTCTTAATGGGGATTTAGCTCAGTTGGCTAGAGCGTTTGACTGGCAGTCAAGAGGTCAGGGGTTCGACTCCCCTAATCTCCACTTTGAAAATCAGACAGTTACATCTATTATTTAATATAACATGTATTTCGTTTACTAACAAAATAACTAACATTTTGATTTTTATTACAGCAAAAAATATTTTGGAGAACGAAAAATAACAAAAAATTCAAACATTAATAATGAACTTAATGAACTACCCCGCAGCAGAGCTACGAGGTATCAAATTGGATTTCTTTTATTTTTTCCGATGCAGAGCATCGGGGTATTAAACCATTTTTGATAATAAAAACATACTTAATATAATGCACCGCTGAATATAATATACTGTTACATATAATAGTGTTTTGATACACTTTCGGTTTATTGACTACCCCCCCTAAAAAGAAGGTATAGTTTCTATCCACACGATTAATGAAATTTCAGAAAAATGACATAAAAAGCATTCTATATATATCTACGAATTTAGATGTCTAATTTTGCGTGTAAATACAGATGACTCCACAATGTTCTACAAATAAACGCCTCTCAAGGAATTTACCCGTCCCCCTATGTTAATCTATATGCTCTCCTCTATTAAAACTACATAAACCTTTCTAAGTACATAGCAAAATTTCAAACTACCATTAGTTCTATAATCAGAACTATGTACAACACCAACTACTCGCTTGGTTTTTCAAACCGCTCATGGTTCTACTTATTGTGCGGTCGTGCTTTTTTATCTTTGGCTTATTTTCAAATTTAAACAAACTATTCCTTTTCTCGCCAAAATGGCGAACAAATGGCGAGAGTTTTCAATATGTATATGTGGCATTGTTCTTTTCTCGCCAAAATGGCGAACAAATGGCGAGTAAATTATTCATTGATAATATATTTTGTGCTACGACCAGATCCTTCAGTTTTAATTAACTCTAAATCAACAAACCTTTTCAATAGTCTTTCAGCTGTTCGATTAGCTAAACCAGAATATTCTACAAACTCATATTTTGAAATGGGTTTATTGCTTCTGAAAATTTCAAACGAGACCAATTCCTTTTTACTTAATTCTTGAATAGTCTCTTTCTTAATTACCTCTTTAACAGATTCTACATTTCTTGGAAAAGTCAATGATAAAAATGGACTTTTGAATGAGTAGTGAGGAATTGGTAAATCAAACTCTTCTTTCATAGATTTAAAGGTTGCCATGCCAAAACCTTTTTCTTCTACATAATGCATTAAACTATACGCATAAGTAAGAATTGGGTTACGACTTAGTGATGGCGCTTCAAACGAATTTAATTCTTCCATTGTAATTGCAGGCAATGGTTTCCCAGGACTATTAACAATAATTTTATTGCCATCAATTTTAAGTTCACATTTGGCAGAAGCATCTTCATAATCTCTGTGTACAAGGGCATTTACAATGGCTTCACGAAGAACACCAGTTGGAAAATCGGCTACATCATTTCTTTTAAAACTACTTGTGTCTTTTGCTAATGGCAAAACTTTATGCAACCATTCTTCAATTAAATCAGGGAGTAAAACTAAAGGTTCGGAAAAATCTTTTGGCTCTACTTTTTTATTGCCATAAATAACGTGAGCTTTTAATACAGCTTGTGGATATTTAGAACGAGGATTGTTTCCAAATAACAAAACACCAAATCCCGTTGGTATAAATTTCTTGCTTTTATCGTTCCATTCCATTGCTCCAAAATCCGATATGTACTCCAAAAATGATTCATCTGTAATTTTGTAAGGCAATTTTGCTACATCAATAAATTTTTGCAAGGCAACATTTGAGAATTTAGAGGCATCATATCTTGCTATTGGCATTTCTAAAGGTGTTCTTAAATCCTCAATTTCTTTTTCTCGTTTTCTCTTTAAGGACTGTTTTAAAAATTGGGCATTTTCTTTTTCAATCACTTTTTGCAAATCCCTGTCGAACATTTTTACCTCAACGCCATTATCTTCCAAGTGCTTAATTCCTTTTCCGTCAACAGAGGGATGTTTATCTTCAATGCCAACAAATACTTTTCTAATACGTGCATTAGTTGTTCGTTTGCAACAAGGTACTTTTGGAGGATTTCTTTCTACACAAGGCTCTAATGTGGTAAACAGAATACAACCTTCCAAATTTTTATCCCCCAATTTACGTTCTAATAAAGTAAATTCTGCATGGTCGCCTTCTCGTAACTGACCTCTATATGCTTTCTCAATTCTGCCATCAGGAAATAAAAGTATAGCTCCCACTTTAGGTGGCACTTTACCATCTGATCTGGGTTCGTGAATGCTTCTGTTCATTTCATCAATGGTCATTTGCATTAACTCTCTGTTGCTATATTTATTATTTATTGGCTTGTACGCACCCTGTCTTTTAAATTCAGCAGTATATTCATTTTTCCATATTTGGTCATATGAACCACCTTTACCTACTGCTTGTTCATTTGACACAATATTATCTTTAATTAATTTCTTTATTAATATTATTAATAAATCGTCATCAATATTAGGTAATATATTAGATTTAATCTTGTGATACATAAACCTTTGATTTCTATTTTCTAATAAAAAATCAATAATTTTGTTTAACTCAATATGGTATTTTGATAAATCAATCATTAGTAAATATTTTCCATTTCATTTTTCAAATATAGCTATTTCATCATAACTAAATCAAAAATCATTTTGTTTTCGAGTTTATAATAATGTCTTCTTTATAGTGCTTCTTACATGCTCAATTACAAGTTTCTTGAACAACTATGCCATCAGAGGTACAACTCAAACTTTCTTTTGCTTAATGAACCGCCAAGTACGAGAATTGTACGCTTAGTTGTGTGAGAGATGCACTGGTGGTTATTTGACCGTCAGCTGCCTACTCGATTAGATTTTGTTGTTTTTCAAATAAATATCTTATATTTGGCAGCTCGTATTCAATCCTATATTTATCTTCAATTATAATATCTGATAAATGTATCCAACCTTTATAACAATCTTTAAAAGTATTAACTATTTCATTATCTAAAAAATTACTTTGTATTGAACTTTTATGCTTATGGAAATGTGACCCATTTTCATTTGTGTAAGCAGTTAAATCAAATCCATAAGATTTTACTTTATATTCTTGAACTAAAATTGTATCTAACAAAAGTAATTCAGGACCCCAACAATCACTGCAAATAACCTTTGCTACTTTTAAATATATACTATCTTGTGAATTAAAGACTTTTCTATCAATGTAATTTTCAAAATAACCATGGTAATTATCTTCATTTTCATATTCTGATAGTAAATCAAAATATTGACCTTCAATAAAAGGTATTATTACTTGGATTGAACTATCAACATCAAATTGAGATATTTCTCCATTAATATTGATTTTTTGCAATTGACCAGATTCATGCCAATAGTAACCATCAATTAATTTTCCTTCTTCATATTCTTCTCTTGATATTAAATAATTCCAATATTTATTATGTTTGTAATATGTTTTTGATATACCATGAAGTTTATTATTCATGTATGAAAAGTCTTTTATTAATCTCTTACTGCTGTAATTGAATTCCAAATATTTACCATTTTTACAACCATTTTTATATTCTGCTCTTATTTTAACAGGACCATTATAATATTCTTCATATGTCCCAGAGAAAGGTTTATTTTCATCTTTTACAAACAACAAACTATCATTATAGTAATATTTAAATGGTGTTTGAGAATACAAACTAATTCCACTTAAAAAAAGTATTATTAAGATTCTTATTTTCATAAAATCTAACGTTCTTAATATAATGGCGTTGTCAATGATTTTTATTTATTGTTGAACTAAACCCAAGCCAGCTAATTCAGTAATAATCTTGTAAAATCATCTTTTTTAATCTCATTAAATATGTAAAGATGGAGAAAAAAAATGAATTTACGGGATACTGGGCTGTTTTTTTAAGACAGGAATAGAAATATTTAAAAAGGATTGGAATGAAGAAAATCAATTAGTAAAGAAAACTGAAAAGTTTTAAGCATGATTTAAAATTTGCAGAAATTGATAAAATTAATTGGTTTACTCCTCCCCAAAAATATCAAACCTAAACCTCTCTATAGGTGATATAGTATGTTCAGTTCTAAATATTGAATCTATTTGATCCATTAAATCTGGCTTTTGCTTTGCAATATTATTTTCTTCAAGGATATCTGTCTCAAGATTATAAAGTTCAATATCCAGATTCCCTTTTTTAATATTCTTACGGATGGCTTTCCAAGGACCCATTCTAAGAGCTTGCTGACCACTATAGCCACTAAACTCCCAATAAAGATGATCATGCTTATTTTGTTTCTGCCCAAGTAGCTCCGGAAGAAAACTTATTCCATCGTTATTATCAGGAGTCATTGTTCCGGCTATCTCTGTAAGTGTTGGCATAATATCCCAGAAAGCAGAAATATGATCACTTTCAAAAGAGTTTTTTATCTCTGCCGGCCATGATACAATCATTGGAACTCTAATTCCTCCTTCATTCAAATATCCTTTATTGGTTTTTGAATCAGTCTTCAGGATACCGGCACTTTCAAACCATTGAACATCAGCATCAATATAGGTAGGGCCATTATCACTGGTAAAAATGATTATGCTGTTTTCATAGATTCCAAGTTCTTTAAGCTTAGTTAGCAATTCGCCAACTTGTTCATCAAGATAGGAAATCATTGCTGCATATGCTGCACGAGGATATCTATGAGGATAGTAAGAGGCATTTATCAATGGATCCTCATCACCAAATTTATCATGATAGTAATCAACCCATCTTTGTGGGGCTTGCAATGGCAGGTGTGGAATCGGACTTGCCCAATACATGAAGAATGGTTCAGACTTGTTTTCTTCTATAAATGAAAGCATCTTTTCCTGCATCACATCAGGAGCGTAAGTTGATAAGCTAAAGTTTGAATAGCTATCCGGACTATTTGGATCAGAACCTTCCGCTAATCCTAAATGCGGTTTAACAGTATCATTACCAAGCAATATTCTATGATCATTTTCCCACAAATGAACCGGGTAATAGGTATGTGCAATCCTCTGGCAGTTGTATCCACAGAAATAATCAAATCTCATCTTGTTAGGGACACTGTTTGAATGCGGAGCACCTAATCCCCATTTCCCAACCATTCCGGTCTTATATCCAGCGTGTTTTAGTAATGTTGCAATAGTAACAGAATCAGGCATTGGATACTGACCTTCAAGAGTTGAGTCATTTATCATAGACCGGTAATTCCATACATCTCCCCTGCTTCCCCACTCGTGATTCCCTCTTATTGACATATGACCAGGATGTAGTCCGGAAAGTAATGAGCATCGTGAAGGAGCACTTACAGCAGATCCTGAATAATGTTGAGTAAACCTTACTCCTTTTTCAGAAAGGGCATCAATATTAGGAGTTTCAATTTTCTCTTGCCCATAACAGCCTAGTTCTCCATATCCCAGGTCATCAGCAAGAATAAGAATGATATTTGGTCTGTCATTGCTTCTTGAATTATTTTCCTGACATCCTGAGAATGTTAATGTTGATAATAAAATTAATGATGTATATCTCCCTGAATTTTTCATGTTTGTTATTTAAGGGATTCTTTCCAGTATTTAAATGAGTGTTTTAGCTGTTCGAAAACTTCCGGATAATCATTAGCCAAGTTTGTAGTCTCTCCCGGATCAGTCTCCAGATCAAACAAAAATTCTCCAAGCTCAACTTCAACCATCTCATACTTAGCATTTCTGTCATCTGTTGAAACAAATAATTTCCACTTTCCGGCTCTTACAGCATATTCATGACCGGTAAACCAATACAAAGTATCGTGGGCAGTTTCAACTTCTTTCCCACTCACAAGGTCTAATAAGCTTATACCATTTATATTTGAAGGGATATTAAGATCAGTTGCCATACATATAGTAGGAAGAATATCCATTCCGGAAACTATGTTATCCAGCACTTGATTTTCTTTCACAACACCAGTATATGAAATGATCATTGGTACTCTTATTCCACCTTCATAAAGCAAGTACTTAGATCCTCTTAATGGATAATTATTCGCATAAATGGGTGTTGAACCACCATTATCGCTGACATAAAAAACAATGGTGTTTTTAAGAATATCATTTGATTCGAGACAATCCATAACACGTCCAATTTCCTTATCCAGATAGTACAATTGACCAAGATAATGTTCTCTGCCTTCAGGATTGTTGGGTTTTCTCCCTTTCTGATACCATTCATAGTACCCTTCCATTGACGGATCCCAGTCGTGGTATCCCTTGAGACCGTTTTCTTTAAGATACTCCTTAGGTAATTGATGGGTGAAATTATGAACTGCATTAAAAGAAAGTTGCAGAAAAAATTTATTGCCTTTGTTCTGCTCAATATATTCACATGCTTTTGTTCCAAACAGTTGGGTGGAGAAAGCAAAAGTATCCAGTTTGCTTGTATTCTCCCAAAGGGCTCCCTGTCTCAGGCTTTGCCCCCAGCTTTCATTTTCTTCTTTTACTTTCAGGAATTTGGATTCTCTTTCATCATTATGGTTAAGATAATGCTTTCTTGGAGATGTGTGCCCAAAATAATAATCGAAACCATGATTTAACGGGAAGCTTCGGTGCGTTGTATCAGAATCATGACTACCATAATGCACTTTCCCTATGTAGGCTGTGTTATATCCATTTGGTTTGAGCAATTCAGGAATTGTTGCGAAAGTTGAATCACCAATTCCAGGTCCACCATACCATTTAGTTCCCCAGCGTTGCTGGTAACATCCGGTTAGTAATCCTCCTCTGGATGGACTACTAATAGGCGAACTTGCATAAGCATTAGTAAATCTCACTCCACTTTTACTAAGCCTGTCAATATTTGGTGTGGAAACGTCATCTGTTAAACCTGCACATGAAAGATCTGCATAACCCTGATCATCAACAACAATTAATAAAACATTTGGAGTATCTGAAGATTCCTTATTTATTTTTATATCATCATTACATCCTCCAATTATGAATGCAGACCCAACACCAGCAACTTTAACAAAACTTTTAAGATTTTTCATTCCAATTATTTAGGATACACAAACCTATATTACTTAGTAATTTAGTAATAGTCTCATAAATTATAAAGATGTAAAGATGAGAAAATATTGAAAATAATCACTACTCAATTTTGAGCCAAACTTTGGAAGACAAACCGAAAATTCCTCCATCCTTCAAAAATTCGATAAATGAAAATTGTATAAGAAAAATCCTATCCAAAATTTCGGCTGACTTGGGTTTAATTCAACAAAAAACAAAAAACTTCTTAGCCCGGCTCAGCAGTTTTACGCTTTTTTTTATATTCTTAAGTATTAGTGGTGGTGGTTGAAAACTTAATTATTCCTCAATATAATGAAGTAATATTCTTTATCTCTTTTTCAAAATAATCTAAGTCATTTTGAGTGAAATCCATATGAGTAACAAAACGAACTAAATGTTTGCCAAAAGGAACACAGGATATATTTTTATCAGCCAAAATATTTACAAAATCTGCAGCTAAAATATTTTCAGGAAATTCAGCAACTACAATGTTTGTTTCTATTGGATATACTTGTTTAATTAAGCTATTTCTCTCAAGTATATTACCTATAGCTTTAGAACTATTCTAAATAATATTTTGTTAACTTTGCAACTTGAAATTTAGTTCGTTGAAAATATTGAAATTACAAAATCCGTAGTACCCGAAAAACGAATCCTATGAACGTAATATGCTCATATGTAGGCAGATATAAA
>JABHKC010000097.1 GCA_018692315.1 Bacteroidota bacterium
ACATTTTTCATATGACTAAGTTTTTAATTAACATTTATATTTTTTGTGTTATTGTCATCATTTTCAACAAATCATTCCAAAATAATCATATTTTTTGTGTCAACAAAATCAGGGCAAGTCATTTTATAAAAATATGTTCCTGGATTGTAATTTTTTGAATTGAATTTTATTGAATGCTCACCGATTGAGTATGTTTTTGATACAAGAGTTTGAATTTTTTCACCCAGAATATTATAAATTGAAATTTCAACTTCAGTTTGTTTTGGGATGTAGAACGAAATTTCTGTTGTTTCTACAAAAGGATTTGGTTTGTTTTGGTGGAGAATAAATTGTTTTTGTAAATCATTTGCAGCAACATACGAGAGGTCAAGGTCATATATTGAGAAATCATCAAAAGCAAATCCATCATAATAATAATACAAAGATGTTAATGATGTTGATATTACAAAGCGAAATTTTACAATAGGTTCTCCTGATAAATATTCTAATAAATGACTTGCATTTAACCAATCATATAAATAACCACTAGCATTCCATGCTCCGATATTCGCCCCAAACAAATCTAAACCTGAGCAGGTTATGTTATACCAATTTCCTGTATCACCAATTGCTCCAACATATTGCCAGCTTGCTCCATCATCAATTGATGATTGTAAAGCAACACCATCGTTCAAATAAACTTCTATCCAATAATTAAATTCAATTGTCGGATGCAATAAATTTGTAAAATCGAAACAAGGACTTTCAACAAAAGAATTTTCAAAATAACAATAATTAGCTAAATTTGTTGCCCAAACATTTGTTCCTGATGTTGCAGAATTAATAAATAGCCCATTTGGTTGGCCACATTCCCAACTTGATTGCTCTGAACCTTTCTTCCAATATCCATTGTCGTTTTCAAAATCTGTAAAATATGGAAATTTATCTATTTTTGTTCCTGAAAAAATTGAAGTAAATAAGCTATCATTAGTATTTATAGTATCATTTTGAAATTCTGTCCAGGCTACAATCTCATATGCTCCTGGAGTAGAAAAATCAAAATTGTTAGAAATTTGAATTTCCAGCTCTGTGTTGGATAAAATCGTGTTGTTTACAAGTATTGAATCAATCGGGTTTTGAGATATGCTAAAGTAAATATAGAAATTTGAAAAAGCTTGGGAGCCAAAATTTCTGATAGAAAGTATAATTGATTCGTTGGATAACAAGCCACAGTTTATTTCAGTAGGATAATCTAATTTTGTCACCCCAATATCTATAAGGGCACTTGGCTTAAACTTATATTCATAGTATCCCATATCAGGTGCTGAACCCAAATATTCGCTCGAGTCTAAATCTAATATTGTGTCTCCATTGTAAACATAAAAATCTATTCCTGCATCAATGCAGGGTGAGTTCCACAAAAGTTCATAATTCAAGTTTTGATAACTTGTGTAAGGAATAGTTTGAATAGGATTAACAAAATATGGATCGGTTTGAATATTTCCTTGTGAGAAAATGTTGTTTTGTTGATTAAGATAACCAATGGCTGAATATGCCATATTGGCATCGCCTTCTATATCATAATGAATTGGATTAGTAGGATTGATTATGGTATCTAAAACAAAATTTTCATAAATTATTGAATTTAAAACAGTAACTCCTGCAGAATTAAAAACTACTGCAGGTTCATGATTGTAGTTGAAATTATTAGCTATAGTATTATTTATTAAATGTCCTTCAGAATATGAAATATATAATCCACAAGAATTGTTGTGTCCTTCATTGTTGGTAAATAGACAATTCGTAAAATCAATATTCGAGTAACTTATACCTGCACCACTACAATTAGAATTGCCTATATTTGCAACTATTTCAACATTTGTCATTTTCAAATTTGCATTATTAACAGTGACTCCCCCAATTCCTAACAATCCTAAATTCTCAAATATTCTTGTATTCGAAATTGAAAAACTATCTGAATTTTCAATAAAAATACCACCTACATATTGTGATATATTATTTTGAATAATCGAATTGTTAATTTCAAATTTGGAATTATTACTATATAGTCCACCCCCATACTTCCCAGCTTCATTATTAATAATTGAGACATTATTCACAATGAAATTGGAATTAGTGGCCATTATTCCTCCACCATTTACTCCAATTGAATTTGAATTGTATAAGTTACTAGAAGAATTGTCTGATAATATGACATTTTTTAATATCACATTTGATTCTAACCTGATTAATTCATAAACTTTTTTTTCATAAACGTTTCTACAATTTTCATGCTCAAATATATTAACATTGATGAGTTTTAGTTAATTTTTTTATTCAATTTTAAATTTTACCGAATTTTATTTTGAATGATTCT
>JABHKC010000098.1 GCA_018692315.1 Bacteroidota bacterium
CGGATTTTGTAATTTCAATATTTTCAACGAACTAAATTTCAAGTTGCAAAGTTAACAAAATATTATTTAGAATAGTTCTAAATAAGATGATATTCTGGGACTACAACGGACACCAATTACTTATATAACTGTATATCTGCACATTATGGTATTTAGAACGATTCTGTATAACGTCATATGCCTAATTATCAGATAGATAAAATTTTCATTATTTTATTAATTTTGGAAAAATGCTCAAGTTGGGTTAAAACACGGAAGAGAATCTGTTAAAAAGATGTATGAAAATACCTATGCAAATTCTGATAAGTCAAAAAATGTGGACTATTGGGAAGAAATTTTGATTATCTCAAATGGCAGGAAACTAAAAGACGAAAGGAAGTTTTAACTCCAACTATTTGTAACCATACTTCACAAAACCATTAGGGATCAAGTTCCTCAAAAAGCCCATTGCAGAGCCAAAACTTGTCATAGAAAATGGCTGCTCAAACTCTAACCGAAAAACAAGCACGAGTATATAACAGGCAATAAATTCAAGTGGGACGAAAGCGGTATTTGAAATAAAATTTACTAATACTGTCAAACTCTTATTAGTTATCAATGTTTGGATAAAAAATAACCGCAAAACGCCAAAAAGTTTTATGTTTTGGAATATTGCGGTTAAAATTCAAAAGTTTATAGTTTTTCTGTTTCCAAACCGATTATTTAACAATACTCATCTGCTTAACTTTGCTACCTTCCTGTGTAATAAGCTTATAAAAATAGCGACTTGCCGGCAAATTGATATTTTCAAAAATCATCGAATGATATCCTTTTTCCATATCTTTTGAAACAACTTTTTCAACGATCTCACCTAAAATATTATAAACAATCAATTGTACATAAGATTTTTGTGGAATATAAAATCTGATTTCAGTGGATTTGGAGAATGGATTTGGATAGTTTTGAAACAGTTGTAAATGCAAATTTGATTTGTTGAAATCTAAAATTTTCATTCTGCCGGCTATTGCAATTTTGTTTGTCTCGTAAGAGTTATTCCCTTCAATCCAATTGTGAATTACTACAATTTTTTCGTTTGACATTACAGAATATTCTACTGAATTATTTTGCCAAATTTTAATAGAGAATTTTTCATTATCAATTAATCCATCGGTCTCAATGGAGTAATCATCGTTTCCCCATATTGTAATATATGTATTTTCATTTTCGAAAACCGAGGCACCAACCAATTTTCCTGATTCTGTGAAAACACCAATTTCATCGCCGATTTGTGGAAAAAATGCCTCTCCAAAAGCCACACTTTCTTCTATTACATTCAATGGAATACACAATGTCATGTTGTGTCCGGTGTTAAGAACATCTGTAAAATGTTTTGGATTTTTGACATTCACATCTGATTTTGAAAAACTGCTTGTATTAGCCGGATACGAAAACTGAACTGCATTTTCAAGTTTTATTTGGTAGCCTTCACCCGGATTCATATTTCCTATAGAATTCAGATTATAAGTTGGCCAATAAATATATCCAAGATAATTTTTTGCAATCACAATTTCGCTTACTATTGGGCTAAACATGTCTGCAATTGGAGCAGCAGATTGTCTTAGATAACCAATTATGCTCCATCCTGCGACAACATTTAACGGGGTCAGTTCCGGCACAACAGCCACTCCCATAACTTCTAATGTTTTGCTTGTGTCCATTTTTATTTGATAGCCTTCGCCAATCGCCAAATCACCAATACTATTCAAATTATAAAGTGGCCAATATATCATCCCCAAACCGCTTTTCACTATAATTACATTTGATGAAATGGAAGTAAAAACACTATCGACATTCGGAAATGTTGGAATTATATAAGTTGAGAATATACTCCAACCATCAGGAAATGAAAGTATTTGACTTTGATAGCTTGTTGCCGCTAATGTTGCGATCCCACTAATTCCGTTCGTAACGAAATATCCTGTATTTGGAAAACCAACAGTTTCGTAAGTGGCTACTGCATTGGTTTCCACACCAGTAGCTGCTTGCCATATTTTCCATTTAAATTCTTCAGCGGCAGCCATACCATCGTTTCCTACATCTTCGCCCCAAACGGTAATAGAAGTTGTTGCTTCTGTCCATAAAGTATAACCTGCACATGCAAGAGTGCCTAAGGAATCGTAAAATACACCGAGATAGTCTCCAACAAGTGCCGGATTACCATCAATGATGATTGATGCCTGCTCAGGAATAAGTATAGTGTGATTATTTGCAGTTATTGTAAAAGTCCAGGGAGCCACATTTACTGATGGCTCAGAGATGACAATGGACATGGTTAAAACACATCCTGCAATATCGGTAATTATTACTGAATAAATACCTGCAGTTAGATTGAAAATATCTTCAGTAGTCTGATTATTACTCCATTGGAATGAATATGGTGGTGTCCCGCCGGTAACAACAAGGTCAATTGCTCCATCGTTTCCTCCAAAAATACTAACATTAGTTGCCACAAAAGTGGCTGTAATGTTGCATGGATTATATCCAACATATATTGTTTCGCAGAATGTACTCGTGCAATTGTCTGCCGTAGTAATTGTCAGGCAAACAGTATTATAGCCCCAATTGCTCAACCAATAATTGTTAATTGGATTTTGGTCTGTTGAAGTTTGTCCATCGCCAAAATCCCAGTACCAGCTTATGATTGGTGTGGGCGATTGAGAAATATCGACAAAAACAACAGGGATTATTTCAGGAATTGGCGAAAACACAGAATCCGTGAATGCTATAAACTCAGCCTGACAATTTCCTGATGAACCAACTGTAATATATTCGCAATAAGTGTCATAGCACCCAATTGCTGTAGTTATTGTCAAACATACATAAAATGATCCGGTGTATTGAAATGTATGAATCGGGTTTTGCTCAAGACTGTTAGTTCCATCGCCAAAATCCCAGAACCATGAAATAATCGGAGACATAGTTGCTGAAGAATCAATAAATTGATAGCAATTCAAACAATTTACAGTTGTTTCAGGATAATATCCAAAATCTGAAATGCAATTTCCGGGCACTACTGTTACAAAAATCGAATCGCAGTAGGTATCGCTACACCCATTTACAGTTGTAATAGTGAGGCAAACATTATAGATACCGGGAATCATATTGAAATATCCATGTGATGGGTTTGGGTCAGTAGAACTTTGTCCATCGCCAAAATCCCAGTACCAACTTACAATATCGCTTGCAGGTTGAGACATATCCATAAATTGGAAAAAATCCATACTGAGAACAGGCATATTTAATGGATAATAAATATATTCAGCTTCACAAATCGGAGGATTTCCAATTATAACTACAGTGCAAAATGTGTTAGTGCATGAAGAGCCTCCAGGACTTGCTGCAACAATAGTCAAACATACATTGTAAGAACCTATTCCCGGGAATGTATGCACCGGATTTTGTAATGTTGAAATCGTGTTATCCCCAAAATCCCATTGCCATGAAATTATCGTACTTCCCGGTATTGACATATCTACAAAATTAACAATGTTCGGATTCATTATAGTTGAATCAAAATAATAATAAAAATCTGCTTGACAGTTTAGAGAATTACCGACAGCTATCATTTCACAATAAGTGTTAGAGCACTGAAGGTTTCCATTTACATCAATAGCCACAATTGTTAAACACACATTGTAATTTCCAGGATATGTAAATGTATGAATTGGATTTTGAATAGTTGAAGTAGTTCCATCTCCAAAATCCCAGAGCCAACTACTTATTGAAAATCCTGTGCTTGTTGAAGCATCAACAAAATTTAAAATATTAGGATTTACTGTATTTGGGTCAATATAATAAGTGAAATCGGCCATACAATTGTTCGGAATAATTCCAACAAAAATAGTATCGCAAAAAGTGCTTGTACAAACAATGCCATTTGGACTTGCAGCAGTTATAGATAAACAAACATAAAAAGGACCCGAACCTGAATAAGTATGAACCGGATTTTGTAAAGCAGAACTTGTGTTATCGCCAAAATCCCATTGCCATGAAATTGTATTGTTTGCAGGGGTTGACAAATCAACAAAATTTACAATATTCGGATTTGTTGTTGTTGAATCGATATAATAATAAAAATCAGCTTGACAATTTTGCGGATTTCCTACTGTAATAATTTCACAATATGTGCTTGTACATCCAACTATACCTATTGAATTTGCTGTTGTAATCGTCAAACAAACATTATAATTTCCCTGTGCCGAAAACATATGATTTGGGTATTGTAAAGTTGATATGGCTCCATCTCCAAAATCCCAAAACCAACTATTTACAGGAAATCCAATACTTGTTGAAGCATCGATAAAATTAAAAACATTTGCTCCTGTTGAGGAATAAGTATAATTGAAGTTTGCAATACAAGTGTTCGGAATTGTTCCAACAAAGATTGTATCGCAAAAAGTGCTTGTACAAATAATGCCTGATGAACTTGCAGCAGTAATTGTCAGGCAAACTGAAAATGGTCCTGAACTACTATATGTGTGAACTGGATTTTGTAAAGTAGAACTTGTGTTGTCGCCAAAATACCATTGCCATGAAATTGTATTATTTGCAGGTATCGACATATCCACAAAATTCACAGTATTCGGATTGCTGGTTGTTGAATCAATATAATAATAAAAATCGGCCTGGCAATTTTGTGGATTTCCAATTGTGATGATTTCACAATTTGTTGACGTACACAAAATATTTCCATTTGAACTATACGACATTATTGTCAGACAAACATTATATGTTCCCTGTCCTGAAAAAGTATGAGTTGGATTTTGCATTGTTGAAGTTGTTCCATCGCCAAAATCCCAGAGCCAACTACTTATTGAAAATCCTGTGCTTGTTGAAGCATCAACAAAATTTAAAATATTTGGATTTACTGTATTTGGGTCAATATAATAAGTGAAATTGGCCATACAATTGTTCGGAATAATTCCAACAAAAATAGTATCGCAAAAAGTACTTGTACATCCACTCAAAGTTGTAATTGTCAAACATACTGGATAAATCCCTGGCATCAAATTTATATATCCATGAGTAGGATTTTGTAAGGTAGAACTTGTCCCATCTCCAAAATCCCAATACCAACTTGCAATTCCATTTGCAGAACTTGACATATCGAAGAAATTAAATACATCTAAACTTAGAGGTTGCTGCAAGGATGTATCTGGGGAAAACACAAAATCGGCTTGACAATTAGAAGTTTGTTCGGTAACCGTAAATATCTTCTGATTTAGCGGAATATAATCACCAACATAATTTCCCGAAAAACTGACATTATAAATTCCGGCAGGCAAATTTCCAAGCAAAACTGTGCTTGTGTAAGGAACCAAAACTGTAAGTCCCATACCGGTAGATCCAACTGATACATCTACATTCACATTATAACCAGAGATGCTAACATATACATCATAAACTACAATATCGGTGGAAGACAAATTTCCTGACAAACTTAGAGAAACTGCATCAGCCGTAGTTGGATTAGATGGTGCAATAAGCAAATTGTTAAGATAAAAGTAGGTTTGAGAAAAAGATAGCTGACTGAGTGAAATTAATAAAATCACTAATAAAAGTCTAATTTGTTTCATAATCATAAGGTTTTAGTTAATAATATTTTAAGAAAAGTGTATTTTACATCATCTATTTCATTTTTTATACAAAGGCTTTAATATTGACAAAGTGTTATTGGCATAGGTTACGTCTATTGGCAAATTGAAAATTGTTTCATCATATATGTCTAAATAAATTAGCTAATATAAGAAATTATTCTTAAGTTTCAACAACATTTTTATATTATTCTCAAAATTTTCAATAACACCTACTGAATAGAATTATTTGAATAATTGCAAATATATTCGTAACATTTTCTGATTGCGTGAATTTATATTCTATTTCAGAAGGAACTACAATTTGTTTTTTCTCATAGAATAATTACATACTTTTGAAGACTTTTTTAACAATAGAGTATTATGATTTTAATAGGAAAATTACTTCTTAAACTGATTGGATGGAAAACAGTTGGTTCTCTTCCTCAAGAAAAAAAATGTGTAATAATTGCAGCTCCACACACAAGTAATTGGGATTTTATAATTGGCAGACTTAGCTATTTAGCCTCGGGCAAAAAAATATTTTTTCTAATTAAAAAGGAGTTTTTTTTCTTTCCTGTTGGCGGAATTTTAAGAAAACTCGGCGGAATACCCGTTGATAGAGGGCGAAAAAATAATACAATTCAGCAAGTAGCAAAACTTTTCAACGAACAAGATGAATTGTTCCTGACCGTAGCACCCGAAGGCACCAGAAAAAAAGTAAAACGCTGGAAACGTGGGTTCTATTTAATTGCAAAAAGGTCGAATGTTCCAATTTACATGGGAAAAATAAACTATAAAACTAAAGAAATTGGATTTTTTACAAAACTTGAAACAACCGACGATATTGAAGCCGACATGAAAACGCTGAAAAGCTTTTATAAAAACGCTTGTGCCAGGCATCCCGAAAAATTTTCGGCAGAATAGACATTTAAAAAATATAATAAAACATAGGTTTTCTACAAAAAAAATAAAATTAAGAAAAATGAACAAACTAAAAATCACATTAATACAATCAGATTTAGTTTGGGAAAATAGAGAAGAAAATCTAAAAAATTTCTCAGACAAAATCTCTCAAGCTGAGGAAAAGGTCGATATAATAATTTTGCCTGAAATGTTCACCACCGGATTTTCAATGCAATCGAAAAAATTTGCAGAACCAATGAATGATGTTTCAATGAACTGGATGCATCAAAAAGCGAAAGAAAAACAATCTAGTATTGTTGGAAGTTTAATAATTGAGGAAGACAAAAATTATTACAACAGACATATTTGGATGAAACCAGATGGCAAATATCAATTCTACGATAAACGACATTTGTTTCGAATGTCGGGCGAACATGAACATTTTACTCCCGGAAATAAAAGGCAAATTGTTGAATTTAAGGGATGGAAATTCTTGTTGATAACATGTTACGATTTGCGATTTCCTGTGTGGTGCCGAAATACTGAAAAATATGATGCCATGGTTTGTGTTGCAAACTGGCCAGAAGTGCGAAAACATGCTTGGACAACTTTATTGCAAGCACGAGCAATTGAAAATCAAGCATATGCTATAGGTGTAAATAGAATTGGAAAAGATAACAGAAATACAAAATTTTCTGGAAATTCTGTCGTTTTCGATCCAAAAGGAAACAAACTGACGAAATCGATGGAAAATGAAGAATATATTGAAAGTACTGAAATATCTCTAAACGAACTGAATGATTTCAGAAAATCTTTTCCTGTAGATTTAGATGCAGATAAATTTGAAATATCATAAGTTTCAGAAAATTTTTTGAAGAATATCAATGAAGAAGTTTTACAAAATCCTAAAATATATTTTCCCGTATTGGAAAAATGCAAGTGTGAATATGATTTTCATTTTGCTTTCAGTAATTTTCGGATTGTTTTCGTTTACAATGGCAATTCCCTTTCTCGGGATACTTTTTGAAAATCAAGAACTTATTACTGAAAAAGTTGTATTCGAATTCAATTTGGAATCCATGCAACATAATTTCAACTATTATTTGAGTCAAATAATTATAGAAAAAGGAGCGAAAGCTGCACTGGTTTTTGTGTCTATAATTATGGTAATATTTGTTCTTCTGAAAACTTCATTTCTTTATTTTGGGAAATATATAATGGCACCTCTTCGAAATGGTGTGGTAAAAGACATTAGAAACAAAATTTACAATAAAATTCTAAATCTTCAATTATCATATTTCTCTGATGAGAAAAAAGGCGACATTATGTCCCGAATAACTAACGATGTTCAAGAAATTGAAGTATCAATTATTCGTTCGATAGATGTGCTTTTTCAAGTTCCAATAACAATTATAATATATATTGTTGCACTTTTTGTGATGAGTTTCGAGCTTACTCTTTTTGTTTTAATATTGCTTCCGGTAACCGGATATTTAATTGGTCGTATTGGAAAAAGTCTTAGAAAAAAATCATTTCGTGCCCAAACCAAAATGGGAGTTTTGCTCACAATAATTGAAGAAACTTTATCTGGATTACGCATTATTAAAGCTTTCAATGCCGAAAAAAAATCGAAAAAGAAATTCGAAGATGAAAACCATGATTACACCAAAATAATGATTTCGATGTGGCGGCGGCGAGATCTGGCAGTTCCTTTAAGCGAGTTTTTGGGGACAATAGTTATTGTAATACTTATGTGGTATGGCGGCTCAATGGTTTTGAACAATCAAAGTAGCTTATCATCGCAAGAGTTTATTGGTTTTATCATAATTTTTTCTCAAATAATAAATCCGGCAAAAGCTTTAACATCTGCTTTCTACAACATTCAAAAAGGGATGGCTTCTTCCGAAAGAATTGAAAAAATTCTTGAAGCTGAAACAACAATTGTTGAAAAAGAGAATCCCCTTGAAATTAAAGAATTTAAATCTTCAATAGTTTACAAAAATGTGCACTTCAGATATGATACTGAGAATGTCTTGAAAAACATAAATCTAACAATCGAAAAAGGAAAAACAATTGCTTTGGTAGGACAGTCTGGTTCTGGGAAATCAACTTTGGTAGATTTGTTAGCTCGCTTTTATGATGTGTCGAAAGGAGATATTCTTATTGATGGACAGTCGATTAAAGATTATAAAATTGTTGATCTTCGGAATTTAATGGGAAATGTTAATCAAGAATCAATATTATTTAATGACACCATTTTCAATAATATCTCTTTTAGTTTTGAAAATGCAAGTTCGGAGCAAGTAATTTCGGCTGCCAAAGTTGCAAACGCTCACAATTTTATTGAAACTACAGAAAATTCATATATGTCGAATATCGGCGACAGAGGCAACAAACTTTCGGGCGGACAAAAACAAAGAATCAGCATTGCTCGGGCGGTTCTAAAAAATCCACCAATACTAATTCTCGATGAGGCAACCTCAGCTCTCGATACAGAATCGGAACGCCTTGTGCAAGATGCCCTAACAAATCTAATGAAAAATAGAACCTCAATTGTGATTGCTCATAGATTATCTACCGTTCAATTTGCCGATGAAATATGCGTTCTGCACCAAGGTGAAATTGTTGAGCGAGGCAAACACAAAGATTTAATTCAACTCAATGGAAATTATAAGAAGCTTCACGACCTTCAAATGTTTTCATAGAATCAAGTCTTAAATCAATTTTCCAAAAATATCTTTTTCAAAAAAATACCCAATTTATTAACATGAATTCAAAAAGAGTATCAGACAAAAAACCAGATTGGCTTAAAATAAAACTTCCCTCAACAAAAGAATATGCTCCTATTAAAGAAATAGTTAAAAGAAATAAATTACATACTATTTGCGAAAGCGGAAATTGTCCAAATCGAGCAGAATGCTGGGGAAGCGGAACAGCTACATTTATGATACTTGGGAATATTTGCACACGATCGTGTAAATTTTGTGCGGTTGAAACCGGAAAACCTAAACCCATTGACGAAACCGAAGCCGAAAAAATTGCACAATCGGTGAAGACAATGAATTTGAAACATTGCGTAATAACTTCGGTTGACCGAGACGATCTTAGCGATGGTGGAGCTTCAGCTTGGGTGAATACAATCAAAGAAATTAGGCGAAAAAATCCGAACACTACTATCGAAACTTTGATTCCCGACTTCAAAGCTAAAATAGAAAGTCTTAAAAAAATTATAGATATTAAACCGGAGGTTGTTTCTCACAATTTAGAAACTGTAGAAAGGCTTAATAAACTTGTCAGAAATCAGGCAAACTATGAAAGAAGCTTGAGTGTTTTGAAAACTTTAAAAGAAGCTGGGATTTTAACAAAATCAGGTATAATGCTTGGACTTGGCGAAACTCAGTCCGAAATTTTAAAAACAATGGACAACTTGCTTGAGGTTGGATGTCAGATTTTTACTCTTGGACAATATCTTCAACCAACAAGAAAGCATTTGGCTGTGGAAGAATATGTAACACCCCAAAAATTCGACGAATACAAAAATATTGGATTGAAAAAAGGGTTTAAAATTGTTGAAAGTGGTCCATTGGTCCGATCTTCCTATCATGCCGAAAGTCATCTATTTTAGATATTCGACATAAAATAAAACACTAAATCAAAAAAATCTAATTTTAGTTTTTGTTGATGTATTTCTTGTTTGATTTTCAAAATTATAAAATAAAGTATAGCTAATTTTGTCAATTTCTATTTGTCAATCTATTTTTAGATAAAAACTAACATTTCCAAACTAAATAATTCAATCTTAAACTTAAGAAAATTAACATCTTACAAAATTATTTAATAATTACGGTTTAAAACTTCAAAATGTTTTTTTTAAAAAAAAAATTGTACTTTTATAGCTGAATTTATTATGAAATTTTGATGTAAAATTAATAAAAATAATTATGAAGAAAATTCATCTACTATTAGTTTTTGCAGTAGCAATATTGGGAGGTATCATCTATCTCGCCAGTTCGAATATCAATGTTAGCCCACATTATATTCCTCGTATCGATTCAAAAATCCATAAAAGCAAAAATATTAAAGCAGCTATGGAATGGTTGAATCTAAGAAAAGCAGGCAATAAAGAAGGAATAGTTGATTTAGCGAAAGTTAGAGAAGCAGAGCAAAAAGTTAAAGCTATGCGTTTGCAAAAAGGAACTTCCTCTATCAACCTTAATTGGGTTGAAATGGGTCCCGACAATATTGGAGGAAGAACGAGAGCTTTACTGATAGACAAAGACGACCCAAACAAAATGATTGCAGGTGGCGTTGCAGGCGGAATCTGGATTTCTACTACTGCCGGCCAATCATGGTCTAAATATAATGATCTTGCCGAAAATCTTTCTGTTGCCTCAATTTGTCAGGCTGCTAACGGCGACATTTATGTTGGAACAGGCGAAGGTGCTTTTGCTGGTTATTATGGAAATACCACAGCAACAAACGGAATGAGAGGACAAGGCATTTGGAAATCGACCGATCGTGGATTAAGTTTCAACAGATTACCTTCAACATATGTTGAAAATATTGCCGAAGATACTGCATTAGTAAATGCAGCATTTAGCACAGTTAGCGAACTTGCTGCCGATCCTACTGACGCAAATAAAATTTATGCTTCGACTACTCGAGGCTTGCTTGTTTCCTATGATGCAGGAGATTCATGGTCGAATCCAATTTTCATATCAGAAACCAGCCAAATAAATGTTTCAGATCTTTCAAAAGATGTTGCTGTAGCCTCAGACGGAACTGTAATTGCAGCAGTTGGAAATAAAGGATATATTTCTGCTGATGGTAGTTCACGTTCATTCACAAAAATCTCAGGAAATACAGATAGCCTTTTGCTTCCAAACTCAGGAATTTCCAGAATGGAATTTGCATTTGCTCCAAGCGATCCTAATTTCATATACTGTCTTGCTGCTCAACCAGGCGGTACTTTAGAAAATATATACCAATCTACAGATAAAGGTATTTCATGGAATGTAGTAGGACAAGGTGGTTATGCAGAATTTCAACCACTTGGAGATCAAGGAGAATATGATGCTGTAATTGCAGTTTATCCAGACGATAAAAACAGCGTATTAGTTGGTGGACAAGGAAATGTTTATAAAGGAACATCGCAAGAAGGCACCGACGAATTCTATTGGGAAGCTAAAACTGAATGGTATTTTGAAACTTCCAGCTTGTTATATGTTCATGCAGATCAACATGCAATAGAATTTCACCCAAATTATAATGGAACAGACAATAAAATTGTTTACATATCTTCAGATGGTGGAGTACACCGTTCGGATTACGCCGGTGAATATTGGCAAACTATGAATAAAAATTATAACACCGTTCAGTTCTATGCTGTTGGTATATCAGGAGATGGACGAGTTATTGGTGGAACTCAAGATAATGGAACACAATATATTGACTTCTTAGGGAATACAGACCAAAATTCGGTAGAAGTAACCGGAGGTGATGGCGGATATGCAGAAATTTCAGAATTGGATCCAGATATTTCTTTTTCAACATTATATTTTGGAGATTTATTTCGTTCAGCTTTTAGAACTGAAGGATACGGAAGTTTCTATTCAAGTAACCTTTCAGGAAAACATAACATTGGAACATCAGACGGAGGACCAAGAGGAGGCTGTTTTGTTACACCAATTGCTCTTTGGGAATCATTCTACGATGAGTATAGCAACGATTATGTATCGTACATAAACGACACAATATTTTTCAGCACCTTTCAAGATTGGGACGAGTTTTATGCCGAACTTATGGCAAATCATCCTGACGCTACTATTGATACTACAATTTCATATAGTCAGCAAAATGTTCTCACATTGTCGTGTGCAGTAACATTCCCAGCAGATGATATGTTAACTACCGAAAGTTTAACAAATGATCTCCCACTTGATTTTACACTTTCAGAACAATTATTACCCTCAGATACAATTTGGGTAAAAGACACATATCAGTCATTGTTTGCAGTTGGACTAAACGGAAATGGTTCGAATGGCGGCGATGGAGGGAAATTATGGGTTACTCGTCAGGCTCTAAATTTTGCAGCATTACCTGCTCCAGCCTGGTATCAGGTTCTCCCTGAAAATTACAACGGATCTGCTTTTGGTGAAATTCAAGACATTGTTATCTCCAAAGATGGAAATTATATTTATTTTTCAACTGATAACAACAGAGTATATAGAGTCTCAGGTCTATTATATGCCAGAGAAGCTGCCGAATATAATAACGATTCATCTGACGTAATAAAAACTTCCCTATTAAAATCATTCAATACAACAGTTACTAGTATTTCAATTGATCCGAACGATGCTAAAAATATAGTAGTTACTATCGGTGGATATGGCGAAGGTGTGCATATTTATTATTCATCCAATGCTACACAATCACCTGCCAACAATGTTAGTTTTTCTGAGAAACAAGGTAATCTGCCATTTATGCCTGTATATTCAGCCATTTTGAATTGGAAAGATGGTGCCCAAGTAATGATTGGAACCGAATTTGGAGTTTACTCAACCGAAGATATTACTGCTGATGAACCGGTTTGGGTTGATCAAAATCCTAATGGATTTGCAAATGTTCCTGTTTTTATGCTACGTCAGCAAATTCAAGAAAACAGATGGAAACCATTAATAAATAATCACGGCTATATTTATGCTGCTACTCATGGCAGAGGTTTTTTCAGAGCCGAAAATATGGCAGGACCTACAGCTATTAAAGAAATTGATGATTACAGTACTATCGCAGTTTCTGAAATTACTGTTTTCCCAAATCCAGTAAGTGATCTTGCTACGGTAAAATTTTACTTAAACGAAAGAAGTGAAATTTCAATAAATGTTTATAATTTGAATGGACAAATTGTAAAATCTGAAATTATAAACAATCAAACTAAAGGAAATCACAACTATTCATTTGATGTTGAAGATTTGAAATCCGGAACTTATGTTTTAATTCTTACTACTGAAAATCAAAAATATTCTACAAAATTCATTGTAAATAAATAAACGATTTTATAATAATGGGAAGCCCCATCCTAAACTGGATGGGGCTTTTTTATTTTCAAATTTTCATTTCAATTTCTCTACCAAAAATTATTGGTAAATTTGGTTCTGAATGTCCCGCATCGAAAGCAAAGCATACAGGATATTCATATTCACTTACAGCTGCGGCAATTATCTCATATGCACTTTTTCCAAACGGAATATTATTATCGTTCATATCGTCCATTCCGCCAACGATAAGACCTTTTAGAGAGGCTAATTTTCCAGAAACTTTCAGATTCATCATCATCCTGTCTATGTGATATAGATATTCGTCGAGGTCTTCAATAAATAATATTTTGTTCTTTAATGAAATGTCAAAATCTGTACCTCTCAGGCTATATAAAATCGATAAATTTCCACCGACTACCGGGGCAGTGCATGTCCCTTTTCTGTTAAATTTATGTTTTGGAAAATCGCATTTCAAATCTTCGCCCTTCAAAGTTTTCATCATTTTTTCCATTGAAATTGTGATTGTTTCATCATTTGGAAAATTTATTGGCATGGTAGCATGAAGAGTTTCAATCTCTAATTTTTCATGAATAAACGAATGTAAAACAGTAAGGTCGCTGTATCCGACAATCCATTTTGGATTTTTGACAAATTTCTCGAAATTTAAATAATCAATAATTTTAATAGTCCCGTAACCACCTCTTGCACTAAATATAGCTTTAATAGAAATGTCATCAATCATTTCCTGAAAATCTGCTGCACGTTGTTTATCTGTTCCAGAAAATTGATTTTCCGATTGAAAAATATTTTTCCCCAATACTACTTCAAATCCTTCCTTTTTAAAAAAACTGATTGCTGGAATTAGCTCTTCATATGAAATTTTGCGAGCAGGTGCAACAATTCCAATTTTGTCGCCTTTTTTCAAATATGGGGGTGTTTTCATTAAAGATGGAATTATTCAATTATTCAAAGATGGAATTATTCTTTTTTCTTAGAAAACTTGCTTTTAATCCATCGTGGCAAAATAAATGCACCTATAAACAAATAAGGATAATAAGTTGTTAATCTCCATAAAAGAGCCATTGAAACGGCAAATCCAAGAGGAATAAAATCGGCAAGGTATCTCGAAAAAACAAACTCAGCAAATCCGCTACCACCAGGCGTTGGGCTCACCAGCATCATTATCCACATTACCAATTGACGTGCAAATATTAAAAAATGATCGTTCACTACAAAAAATGCTAACAACAAACTATTTACAACCCAAAAACGAGATGTCCAGGACAGAAAGGAAGCAAAAAATGCTTTTACCCAAAAACTTATCGATTTAGTTCTTAATTCTTTTGAAGTTACAATTATATCTGATCCTGCCTGATTTGCTTGTTGCCGCCACTTCCGTAAAAAGGGCAATCTGAAAACCTGCAACAACAACCATTTTATTGCTCTCGGATTTACGAACAGCCCATAACTCAAGAAAATAGTATATACCAGTTTCAATGAATATCCGACAACGGCAAAATAGAAAAATTCATTTGTGAACGAAATAACCTCTGCTCCTACTTCGCCAATCGAAAATAATTCTGAAATTTGCACAACTAGAAACAAAAGAGGAAACATTATCAAAAAATATATTTCATCTAAAAAAGAGGTAGTAAGCACAACCGCCGTGCTTCTTCCTACACTTAATCCTTCTTTGTTTATGTATAAAACTGCAATACTTGTTCCGCCAATTGCCGAAGGAGTAACTGCTGAAGTAAATTCCCACAGCATTATAATGTTGAATGTTTTTCGCCAATTTAGCGATTTATCCGAAAGCACTCTCAATCTAATCATATAGCCAATATCTCTCACAGCCATCATTATGAGCGAGACCAAAAGCCACAAAACTGAATATCTTGTAAATTCAATTATTGAAATGGCTTCAACATCAAATTCCTGATAAAGCATAAAGGCAACAACAATCAATCCGATTAGCATAGGATAGATTATTTTGTTTATACGAACTTTTTTCAGTAATTGTGGAGTATTATCAGTCATTCAATAAAATTATATTGTGCAAAAATAAATATTTATCCTTACAAAAATTGTAATAAATTGAAAAATGTATAGTGCATTTTTAAATGGATACAATCTCTACAAAAACAATATTAATTATTAACTGCTTCAAGTTCGAATAGCGATTACGCGAAATATTTGCTTTTATATGATTTTTTTAAAGAATCATTTGTTAAAATTAGAGTTGTATTTTACTGAATATCAGCATTTAAATTCATGTAAGAAAAATAAATTAAAATATTTAGTACTATGTATTGCATATATCTATTTAATATATATATCTTTGCAATGTAATATTCTTTGTAAGAAATAGTACTATAAGAATAATTGTTTTTTGAAATATTAATTATTAACCAAAAACTGTAAAGATGAAAATTGAGAATACTAAAGCTCAGATGAGGAAGGGAATTTTAGAATATTGTATTCTTTCAATATTATCGAACCACGATGCTTATGCTTCAGATATTATAAAAAAAATGAAAGAGGCAAAGCTGATAGTTGTTGAAGGAACGCTTTACCCTCTGCTCACACGACTGAAAAATGCAAAACTTCTGTCTTATAGATGGGAAGAATCTTCGCAAGGACCGCCTCGGAAATATTATGAAATTACAGATTTAGGAAAAATGTTTTTATCAGAACTCGACACATCGTGGAAAGCGCTGGTAGAAGCAGTGAATCTGATAAATCAGAATTAAAAAATTTCTTTAATAAAATTTAAATAATAATAAGTTAAAATAAAACCCAATGAAAAAGACATTCACAATAAATGTAAGCAGCATTATTTTCCATGTCGATGATGATGCGTTTGAAATTTTGCAGCAATACTTATCTTTGATAAATAACAGATATGCTGGAAGTAGCGAAGGTAAAGAAATTATTGCTGATATTGAAGCCCGAATTGCCGAATTGTTTAACGAAAAAATTAGCGACTCGAAACAAGTTATCAATATTGGAGACGTAAACTGCGTTATCGACATTTTGGGCGAACCCGATGAATTTGAGGACGATGATACAGAAAGCCAGGACTCGAAAAAAACAAAACAGAGAGTTATTACTTCAGGCAAAAGACTTTTTCGGGATCCGGATAATAGAGTAATAGGTGGCGTTTGCGGTGGTTTAGGTGCATACTTTTCTATCGATCCGGTAATTTTTAGAATAATTTTCATTTTTGCAACCTTAGTTTACGGAAGCGGCCCACTCATTTATCTAATTTTATGGATTGCAGCTCCTGTAGCAAAATCAACTGCCGAAAAGCTTCAAATGCGCGGCGAAAATGTTACCGTTTCAAATATTGAGAAATCGATTAGCGAAGAGTTCACCGAAGTAAGAAATAAATTTAAAAACTTTAAACACACAAAACAATATTCTCAATCGAAAAACTTTTTTAACCAACTGCTTTCAATTACAGGCAATTTTCTAAATATTATTCTAAAAATAGTGATTATAACTATTGGCATTTCGTTTATTGTATCCGGAACGATTATTCTATTTGCTTTGGTAGGTGGAACAGTTTTCGACAATAGCTTCTTCTTTCCGCCGGCATGGGGAAATTTTGATTATCCACCCTACGAAATGTTTTATGTTTTGGCAGATCCTACAGTCGTAAATTTACTGTTTCTTGGAATTATCTTAATTATTGCCATTCCTGTTTTAGCAATTTTGTATGCTGGTGTAAAAATGATTTTTAAGTTTAAATCTAACAACAAGCTTATCGGATTAACAGCTCTTTCTCTTTGGTTATTAGGCATAATTCTTACAATTATAGTTTCCGTAATGGCAGGAAAAGGCTTTAATTCTAAGGCAAGTTTGTCGAAAAACATATATCTAAAACCTGATAGTGCCGATGTTATTTATTTGAAAATGAAACCCGACACACTATACAATTCTTACGAATATATCGATCAATTGATAGATTTCGATGAATTAATATTAACTTCGAGCGACTCAAAAAGAAAGTTTTTTATCAGGCCTGAATTTGAAATTAAAAAAAGCAGTACAGCAAATTATGAGATGGAAATGAGATTCCGTTCAAGAGGAGATGGCAAAAAAGATGCAATTCAAAATGCTGATCATATAATTTACAATTGGTCTCAAAAGGATTCATTAATACTTTTCGAGCAATATTTTACTCTTCCAGACGATTTTTTGTGGAGATACCAAAGCCTTGATATAACTTTAAAAATTCCAGAAGGAAAATCGGTCTATATAGAAAAAAGTATGGACGAGATTATCAACGAATATAATGTAAAAACTCCTGATTGGACACGGAAAATCTATAACAAAAAAATGATAATGGATTATGACGGATTAGTTGAATATTAGCATTATTCAATTGAAAATAATCAATTTATGGTCTGCAAACAAAGTAAGTGTTTAGTTCAGGATGTTCGAGTTCAAGGCTTGCGAAGGCTTTAAAATCAAGGCGTTTGCATTTGCAAATAACTGTTTTAAAGTCTAACCAAACGTAGAAATCGGACATTATGACAAACACTATTTAGTTCAGAGATAGAGGGAAAACATCGCAAAGCGAAATATGATTAATGCTGTTTTTTATGTCTTTTATACAAGGAAGTTGAGTGTTCGAAATCAAATCGAGAATTGAAACAGAGGCATTGCAGATATGAAAAATCGCATTATTCATTCTTATTTTTTTCGAGATTTCGCTTAAAAGAATGAAACTTTCGCTATCTATAAAATCTATTCCTTTAAGGTTCAAAATCACTGTTGATATATTCTTTTCGAAATAAATATGCAATTCGTTTTCAATTTTTCTTAAGTGTGCTGAATTAAATCTTTTCGCTTCTTTGAATGAAATTAAAAGCTTGTCTTCCACTACATCTATAACTAACATAATAAATAGAACATTTAATTTTAAAAGCCGTGAAGATAAATCTTAAATTTTAAATTGCAAATTGCTCATATATTTTTCTTGATTTTAACATAAACAAAATTTGCTGCAAGGGAAATATGATAACATTCATTACCAAGTATTTTTGTAAAAATACAATTCTACATATCAGTAATTGTTAAAATGTTCCAATTCCACAAGAAAGAAAATCTAATAAATCTTTGTAAATTAATTGTCTAAGAATTGGGAATAGTTAAAAAACATAGTCTGATTTTCAAAACCACCCTATCTACTCTTTTGTCTGCATAATTAATATACATTTGTTTCAATGATTATTGATGCGATGTTGAACAATTTTAAAATATGCTTAATTCCTAACTTATTGAAAAGGAATAACACTGATATTAGCGATAATGCAGTTAAAAGCAATTGCACCAAACATGATTTATGCAACTATTATATTTCAACTCTTGTCTAAATGACCAAAATGATTTCATGAATAAAATACATTCACTATATATTTTTCGTTCAGGCCTATTTTACTAAAGCCAATTAAAATTTAGTAATATTAATTAATCACAAATAAATTATCGATTTATGAAAAAACTATCCGGACTATTTTTAATATTCGTTTTCACAATTTTCAGTTTTTCTGTAGTTGCACAAGATGTTTCTACAAATCTGAAAGAAAAATTTAAAGTTTATGGCAACTGTGGAATGTGTAAAAGCAAAATTGAAAAGGCTGCCAATTCTGTTGAAGGAGTGAAAAGTGCCAAATGGAATGTTGAAACCAAAAAAATTATAGTAAAATTTGATAGCTCAAAAACAACTAATGAAGCTATTAAAAAAGCAATTGCTAAAGTAGGATATGATACAGAAGAATTTAGGGCTAAAGATGAGACATATAATGCCTTACATAGTTGCTGTAAATATGACCGACCAGCAGTGAAGAAAAACAAATAAATAATAATTCAAACTTTAACAAAATGAGAAAATCAATAATTTTAATATTAAGCATTTTATACGCTGTATCAATATTTTCACAAGAATACGCAACTGACTTTACAGTTGATGATTGTGATGGGATTTCCCATAATCTTTTCAGCGAATTGGATGAAGGAAAAGTAATTGTAATTACCTGGGTAATGCCTTGTTTTAGTTGTATAGGACCTGCAATGGGAGCTTATACAGGAGCTATGAGTTTTGAGAATTCACATCCCGGGCAGGTATTATATTATATGTGCGATGATTATGCCAATAACAGTTGTTCATCAATAAGTTCATGGGCAGGAAGTAATAATATGGGAGAAGCCGATGCTTATTTTTCACATTCCGATATAAACATGAGTGATTATGGCTCAGCCGGAATGCCAAAAACAATTGTGGTTGGGTGTATAGAACACAAAGTATATTATAATATGAATTACTCTGCCAATGGTATAGAAGATGCAATTAATGAAGCATTGCTTGATTGCAATATTGATACTAGTACTATTGATACTAGTACTATTGATACTAGTAATACTAATTTAGTTAATGAAATTGGTAAAAGTAGTTTTGGTTTGAACATGTTTCCAAATCCTGTACAAAATACAGTTACTGTTTCATTCGAAATGATTGAATCATCAATGGTAACTATAGATGTTCTAAACTTAACAGGAGAAACTGTGCTAAATATGTCAAATTCATTTCAAACTGTTGGATCTATTGACATACAGTTCAATACAGATATATTAAGTAATGGTTGCTATTTTCTGAGAATTCAATCAGAAACAGGATTTGAGATTGCAAAATTCTCTGTTGCACATTAAGGGTTTATAAATAAACTATCCATCTGTACTTGTTCTTTTGTCCATTTTCTTCGTTGTAAAAGTATTAAATAAACTGTGGCTATTCGCAACTTTTACGCCTTGAAAATAAACAAAATATATTCGTACATTTTGAATACTTTATTTATTTACAAACCCTAAGTTGTGATTCAACGAAAATTCAATATTTTTTAATTGGCGTTTTCTAATAGCCACTTATTTATTTAAAAATACATACCAGAGGTATGTGAAAATTAATTTTATGCGTATTATTTTTATAGTAGTTTTAGGCCTATTTGTATTTTTTGATGGAAATTCTCAAGGTTGTTGTTCAGGTGGAAATGGGAGCCCTATTGCCGGTGGATTTTCACAAGGAGTTTTAAGGGCTAAACAAATAGAACTGGCAGGTAATTTCAGGTATTCGAGCAGCAATAAGTTTTTTGTAGAAGATAGGGATACTTTACCATTGTTTGATGAATTAAGTAGTAAGTACTTGTATTTGAGAGCAGGATATGGAATAACCAAGAAGTTAACAATGGAGCTTTCTTTTGGGTATTTTTTTGATAAGAGACTGGTTGAATTGAAAGATCGTAATCTTGAAGATCTTCATTCATCAGGTTTTGGAGATTTATTAATTTTTCCAAGATATGATGTATATTATAAGTCGTCAGCTTCAAGAAAAACAGAAATTACTATTGGCTTAGGGTATAAGATCCCATTAGGCTCAAACTCTGATTCATCAGTTGTTTTTGTTAGTCCGGAGGGAGAAAAATATTATGCAATTTCTGCACCAACAGTACAACCCTCCAACGGTTCACAAGACATTATTTTCTATTTGTTTGCTTTGAGAGCATACCCTTTAAAGAAGGTAAACTTTTTTGCTAATGCTTTATTTATTAAAAAAGGGTATAATTCATTGGGGCAAAAATTTGGCAACTATACAAGTGTGGGATTGTTTGCAAATAAAACATTTTTTACAAAATTCGGACTTACAACTCAACTAAAAGCTGAATGGATTGGAGAAATCAAATCGGCAAAAAATATTGACCTAATTGCCTATTATAATCTTGACCCAAATTCTACCGGATCAAAAAAACTGTTCTTTATACCTCAGTTAAGTTACACTTTTAGACAACTTACTTTTTTTGGTTTAGCCGAGATACCAATGTATCAATATGTTAATGGAAATCAGGTAGGTTCTGAACTTAGTATAACATTTGGTTTATCATATCGTTTCAGTAAGTTCTGTTCCGATCCTGTTTTGTTAGATGAACCTATAAAATCTGTTAATTAACTTTTCATATCGGAAATACTTAATTCAATTGTATTGAAACTTTGTAGTGCATTTAAGTAAATGTTATGTTAAAATTTCTACTATTTCTTTGTTACAAATCAGTGTACTGAATAGTTATTATGATAAGGCTTCAAAATAATTCCTTTTTAAACTTTGTGCAACTTTGAGCTACTCTGAGCAACTTTGTGTAAAAGCTGTTTCACAAAGAATCACAAAAGCCCCGATAGATATTGCGGCTGAGTTTCACAGAGAAAGTAAATTATGAACTTCAAGTTTCCGACACTGATTAGTTACATTTCTTTTAATACATTCAATTTCAATCAGGGATAATAGTTTCTCAAAACAGAATTCTATCAATACACAGATATTTAAAACTATTTTCTACTGGTATAGTGAAATTAATCGAAAATGAAATGTTTCAAATGCACCAATTTTTGATGTCCGAATAGAAGTATTTCATATATAAATGCAACCAAAAGATAAAATAAAAAGCCCTACTTTTGAGAAAAATTTATTATTATGAGAAAAAAGTTAATTATTATAGTGTTAACCATACTATTAGGAAGTTTTACAAATAATTTAGAAGCTCAGGCATGGTTAGAAAATAGTTCAAAAACAGAATCAACAGAAGGAATTTCAGATTTGAATTTTTTTGAAATTCAAAAAGCATTTAATCAATATTGGGAAAACAAACCTTATGAAAAAGGAAAAGGTTGGAAACAATTCAAAAGATGGGAGAATTTTGTAGAGCAACGAGTTTCGACAGATGGAAAAATAAATAATTCCATTTTCTGGTCAGAATATCAGAAAAAAATCAATAAAACTAAAAATAAGGCAAGCGTAGCAAATTGGACTGCAATGGGACCATTCGATACTCCCTTAAGCATGGACAATAGTTATAAAACAGGTTCTGGGCGTGTCAATTGCGTAGCTTTTCACCCAACAAATCAGGACATAATGTGGATTGGAGCACCGGCTGGCGGTTTATGGAAAACCACAGATGGGGGTGCAAGTTGGATAACAACAACAGACGATCTTCCAAGTATCGGAGTTTCAGACATTGCTGTAGATCCAAACAATCCTGATATTATCTATATTGCTACCGGTGATGGAGATGCCGGAGATACCTATTCGGTAGGCATATTAAAATCTCTTGATGGAGGTTTAAGCTGGCAAACTATCGGTTTAAACTTTTTCATATATGAAGAAATAATAGTAAGACGACTATTGATAAATCCTTCAAATTCAAATATTTTGATTGCAGCAAGCAATGATGGAATTTATAAAACTATCGATGCCGGACAAAGTTGGACAAATGTGCAAACAGGACATTTTAAAGATTTGGAATTTATGCCAAACAACCCAACAATTATATACGCTACAAAATATGGCGGATTTGGTGGCGGAAAAATTTATAGATCGACCAATAGTGGCGACTCATTCACCGAGCTAAACACAGGTGTTAGTTCCAACGATGTCAATAGAATTGAGCTTGCAGTTACACCGGCAAATTCTAATTTAGTATATGCACTTTTCAGCGATGCAAATAATGATGGATTTTATGCAACCTATAAATCAAGCGATGCAGGAGACAACTGGACGCAAACATTTTCGGGTAGTAATATGAATTTGTTAGGCTGGTCTGAAAATGGAAACGATGTTGGCGGGCAAGGCTGGTACGACCTGTCATTAGCGGTTTCTCCAACAAATGAAAATATTGTTTTTGTTGGAGGTGTAAACATTTGGAAATCGGTAAATGGCGGTAGTAGCTGGAATTGCAATGGCCACTGGTACGGTGCAGCAGGGATTGAGTATGTACATGCCGATCAGCATGTTTTAGCTTACAATGTAAATACCGGAGTATTGTTTTCAGGAAACGATGGAGGTTTTTACAAAACACAAAATGATGGTTCGAGCTGGACTGATATTAGCGATGGCCTCGAAATTTTGCAAATTTACCGCATTGGTTCATCTGCCACAAATGCCGGAATTGTAGTTGGAGGAACCCAGGACAATGGTACTATGAAAATAAATTCCGGACAGTGGAACAATATTCTTGGAGGAGATGGAATGGAATGTATGATTGATTTCAATAATCCAAATATTATTTATAGCACATATTATTACGGTAGTCTTCATAAATCGACAAATGGCGGTTTCACCTTTAACGACATTTCTCCTGCCAGCAATGGAGCCTGGGTAACACCATACGCTATGCATCCTACAAATAGCAATACTTTATATGCAGGATATAGCAATGTTTATAAAACCACAAACGGCGGAAATAGTTGGGATCAGATTTCGTCGAACCTAACCGGTGGTACAGACTTGCAATCTTTAGCTATTGCAAAATCTAACCCTGATTATATATATACAGCAACTTACGACAATATATACAAAACAACCAATGGTGGCACCAATTGGGAAAATATTACATCAGGATTACCAAGCAATCCAAGCATTAAATATATTGCAATTTCAAGTACAGATCCTAACAAACTTTGGGTAACTTTTTCGGGCTTTTACACTTCTTATAAAGTCTATATGTCGGAAGATGGTGGAAATATATGGCAAAATTTTTCCGACAGCCTTCCAAATGTTCCTGCGAATTGTATTGTTTATGAAGATGATTCTAACGATGCCCTATATGTCGGAACAGACATAGGTGTTTATTACAGAAACGATTCTATTCCATATTGGATAGCATTTGACGATGGTTTGCCAAATGTGGTAGTTTACGAACTTGAAATTCAATATTCAGAGAAAAAAATCAGAGCCGGCACTTTCGGGAGAGGTTTGTGGGAGTCTGATCTATATTCAGAGCCAATGGCTCCAATATCTAACTTTCAGTTTACAAATACCTCAGATTGCAATGGGATTGTGAGTTTTGAAGATATTTCAGCAGGATTACCAGAAACATGGGAATGGATTTTCGGAGACGGAAGTTCCTCTTTCGAGCAAAACCCAATTCATATTTATAACGATACTGGAATTTTTGTTGTTCAATTGATTACTGAAAATAGTCTTGGAACAGATACTAATTTTTTGGAAATTTCAATTAGTTTAAATTCAGACTTGCCTGTAGTGTCGGGCGATGAACGTTGCGGCGAAGGTAGCCTACTTTTACAAGCAGATGCAAGCGGGCAAATCAACTGGTATGAAAACGAAATTGGAGGAAATTCATTAGATACAGGCGATTTTTTCCAAACTCCGATAATAACAAATAGTACAACTTTTTTTGCTGAAAACGAAATTGGCGGAGCTCAGTTTTATGGAGGAAAATTTGATAATTCCGGCGGAGGCGGTTATTATAGTGGGAATAATCCATGGGGTTTGGTTTTTGACTGTTTGGAGGCATCAGAAATTGTTTCGGTTAAAGTATATTTTGACCCATCTGAAAGTGCCGGCAATAGAGAGATAATGCTTCTCGACGAAAACAACTCCATAGTTCAATCTGCAAGTGTATTTGTTCCTCAGGGCGAAAGCCGAATAAATTTAGGTTTTGAAGTTCAGCCGGGAAGTAATTACAAATTAGTAGGGCAAAGTTCTCCAAATATGTACAGAAATAACAATGGTGGAATAGCTTATCCTTTCAACATTTCAAATTTGATAACTATTACACAAAGCAGTCTCGACCTTTCGGGCTATGACCCAATAGATTATTACTATTTTTTTTACGATTGGGAAGTAAAAGAAATAAGCTGCAGAAGCAACAGAGTTCCGGTGCTTGCAACAATTAATCCAAATCCAACAGCAGATTTTTCATATATTACTGATAATTTGAATGTTCAATTCACTAACAATAGCCCGAATGCAAATTCATATTATTGGGATTTTGGAGATGGGAATTTTAGCAGCGAGGCAAATCCTGTCCACAATTATTCATCTAACGGCATTTTTGAAATTACATATATTGCAAGTTCTCAAAATTGTAGCGATACAATAACTCAAACAATCGATTTGACATATTCTACCGTAGAATTTTCTTTTATAGAAAAACTTAAAATTCTACCAAATCCAAATTCTGGCGTTTTCATTATTGACTTTTCAATAGCCCAAGAAGAAAACATAAAATTAGAAATAGTGAATCTTGCTGGACAATCTGTTTATTCTGAAGAATTAACAAATTTCTCGGGGAAATATTCAAAAGAAATTCATCTCTCAGATATCGCAAAAGGAATTTATCAAATTCAAATTTCTTCTAAAGATAAAATCATAAATAGAAAGTTTAGTGTTGAGTAATGAATTTTCAGCTCTAAAATATTCAGTAGGAAGTTAGTAAAAAATCTTCCTATTGAATATTTTGAGCAGGGTCCCAAAACTTTTCCTTAAAATTTACAATCTTGTTATTTTCTATTATTATACCTTCACTTTCAAGAAGTTCTCTCATCGTATTTGCCCACCCAAAATGATTTTTCCCGGTCAAAAGTCCATTTCTATTGACTACTCTGTGAGCCGGAACAAATTCTGCTTGCTCTGCCGATTTGTTCAATGCCCAGCCAACCATTCGTGTTGAACCCGGCGAAGCTAAAAACTTTGCAATTGCTCCATAGGAAGTTATTCGCCCGGGCGGAATAAGTCTGGTAGTTTTGTAAACTTTTTGAAAAAAACTGGTTTCCTCATCTGGTTTTGCAATTTTTGTAGTCATTAGTGTTGTTTTCTGAATTAACTATTCTTCAATTATAAATCTAACAATTCAAATCATAATATCTTTTATTAAAAATCGTGCACTCAGATTCTTAGGGTTTGTAAAAAATAAAGTATTCAAAATGTACGAAGATATTTTGTTTATTTTCAAGGCGTAAAAGTTGCAAATAGCCACAGTTTATTTAATGCTTTTTCAACGAAGAAAATGGACAAAAGAACAAGTACAGATGGATAGTTTATTTATTTACAAACCCTTAAATCATTCATCAACAATTTTTTTACCATTAATTTTATATTCAATGCCTTTTTTGTATGAGATTGTATAAATCAGATTACTTTCAGAATCGTAATATCTCCACCGTTTTTCTTTCTTTCCGAAAAGGTACTCTCCTTCTTTTCTGATATTTCCGTTTTTAAAATAGTATCTGTGTTTGCCATGTTCTCGATCCTCAATAAAGCTCCCTTCAAAGCTTCTATCTCCATTCGGGAACGAATATTCCCACAATCCATCTTTTAGTCCATATTTATATTTTCCCTTTTCGATATGGTCTCCAACAAAATAGTACCATTCTCCTTCTTTCTCTCCATCAATAAATTCTCCTTTCGAGATTATTTGGTCAAGTTCATCGTATTCAATAAATTGCCCTTCTTCTTTTCCATTGTAATAATGTTCCTCTCTTTTTACTTTTCCGTTTTCGAAATACCAGATCCAATCGCCCGAAAATTTTCCATTCTTATAAATCCCTTTTTGTTCTTTGTTCCCATTTAGGTAATAGTATTCCCACTTCCCATTTTTTTTATTGCTACGGAATTTTCCTTTCGATTTTATTTTTCCATCTGGATAAAAATACTTCCACTCACCTTGTTTTTTCACATTGTCGTCTATCATTCCTGTTCCTTTGACATTACCCAGATCGTCGTATAAAATAGCCGCAGATATTGTACCATTCTGCTCAAATTCTTTATGAATACCTACAGGATTTTTGCCAATAAATCCTCCACTTTTTTTGATTTTTCCATTTTCATAAAATTCTTCTTTAACAACAATTTGCTCTTTTTCTTCAATATTATCTCCTATCAAAATTCCATAATTATAGCGCTGATTTATGATTAGCTTACCCCTTCTGTCAAATTCCCGATAAAAACCATGTAATAAATCGTTTAGGTAATTTGCCTCCGATTTTAATCGATCGTTACTAAAAAATTCTTTCCATGCTCCCTGTTTTAAGCCATCTTTATCTTTTCTGTTAATTTTTTCTTTGCTGATTAAAAAATCATTTCGATAGTTCAAAACAGCTATCAATACACTGTCTTGATTAAATTCTTTGGCAATTCCATCTTTGTCGCCATTTTTATAATTAACTAATTTGTGAATTTTACCATTTTTGTAATAATATGACAATCCTTGCTTTATATCGTTTAGGTACAGCTCTTTAGAAATCAACTTGCCAAAATTTACACTATCGTTTTTGTTAATACTATTTTTAAAATAATAACCATTCTTTTTTCCGTATCTGTAATTTATTATTTCGGAAATAGTCCCACTTTTTTGATAAAAATTCCATACGCTGTCGAGCAGAAAGTTTTTTCTATTTCCTTCAGATTTTAATTCCCCTGTGTTATAATATGTTTTCCAAAATCCGCTGGGTTTGCCGTTTCTCATATTTCCTTCGCTCGAAACCTTGCCATTTTGATAGTAGAAATAATTATACCCATTGGGATTAATTACTTCATCCTGAGCATAAATAAATTGCGAAATTATAATAAACAAGGAAGTATAAATTATTTTCATTTGTTTATTTACCATGTTATTTTATCAATTTATTGGAAACTTTTAAATTGTATAAATGTTTAGTATTGCAAAATATTTGAAAACTTATGCTTTCAAAATTAGTTTAACCATAGCTCCTCCCTCAGCACACTTGCCAATTTCAACTTTGCTTTCGTGAGCGTCCATAATTAATTTTACCGCAGCAAGGCCCAGTCCATAACCTTCGGAGTGGTGCATAACTTTATCGCAAGAAAAAAATCCAAATAGTTTTTCGATGGCTTCGTCAGAGAATCCTTTGCCAGAATCACAAATTTCGCAGACAATATTGCCATCAATTTTTTGAGCATTAATTGTTATTTTTCCATTTTGGGGTGAATATCCAATGGCATTCTCAACGATGTTCGAAATACATTTTTGAAGCAATTCGAAATCTCCAATAACAATCAGGTCAGTATTGTTCATTTTAACAATCTCGATGTTTTTGTTCTCTATCGTTTTTGAATGTTCGCTAAAGGTTGTTTCAAAAATATCATTCAATGAGCATGGGTAAGATTGCATTCTGTATCGGTCGGCACGAAGTTCTGTAATCAACAATGCAGTATCAGAAAATCTTACTAATTTTCTTGCAGCAATTTTCAATTCATTAACATATTCCAATTGCTCTGTGGTTCTTAGGGTGCTTTCCAAGAGGTCGGTAAAACCATAAATTCCGTTTAGAGGTGTTCTAAGTTCGTGACTAATTATTGAAAGAAATTCCGATTTAGCTTTATCCAAGGTGATAAGTCTTGAGTTTGCACCTTCCAGCTTTTTGTTCGATTCTACAAGTTCCGATGTTCGTTGTTCGACTTTTTCTTCAAGGGTTTGATTCATTTTAACCAATTGCTCCGATTTATACTTAAGTTCCAAATGAGTTTTAACTCTTGCGAGCAATTCGAGTGCATTAAATGGTTTTATCACATAATCCTGAGCTCCAAGATTCAATCCCTTGATTATGCTATTAGAATCTGTTTTTGCTGTGAGAAAAATTACCGGAATATCTTTTGATTTTTCATTAGATTTGATTTTTTCGCATACTTCGTAGCCGTCCATTTCAGGCATCATAATATCGAGCAAGATTAAATCAAAATCATTATTATTTACTAAATTAAGGGCAGATTTCCCACTTTGAGTGTACGAAATATGATAGGATTCTTTTAGCAAAATGGATCCAAGAATTTGAATGTTTTTAGGTTGATCATCAACAATTAAAATGCTGTAATCACTATTCTTTTTAGTTTGTATCATCTTATTTTTTTCAAAAAATCACTAAACATTAAAATATAGAATTAAACAAGCAATTTAATAATTTTACGTAAAACTACTACTACGATTTATGATTTTTCATAATTTCAACTTGTTTTAGAATTGATTCTTTGTGAACAAGTTGCAATAATTTTATTATAAAATCTTCCGAAAGTCCTAAGTTTTTCCCAATTTCTGAGCGCGATGATATAATTTTTTCCCATCTTCTGAGCTGCAAAATTGTTACATCATTTTCGCATTTATATTTCCCTATATCTTCAACAATATTCATTCTTTGGCTTAGTAGCTCGAGCATTTGCATATCGATTGAATCTATTTGTTCTCTGAACTGTTCGAGCTGGTTTGAGAAATCTATGCTTAGATTTTCCGATTTTCTATAAACCAGGTCGGCAAGCAAATTATTTAACTCGGCAGGTTCCAACTGTTGATTTTTATCACTCAAGGCACTTTCCGGCGAAATATGGGATTCTATCATCAATCCATCCACAGCTAAATCTAAAGCCTTTTGTGATATTTCTTTTATATATTTTTTCGTGCCTGATATATGACTTGGGTCGTTTAGAATGGGCAGATTGGGCAGTTTTCGTTTTAGTTCAATTAGCAATTCCCATTTAGGGATATTCCTGAAAGGAGTTTTCTCGAAGGGATAAAATCCTCTGTGGATAGCTCCAATTTTTCTGATGCCATTATTTGCAAATCTTTCAATTGCACCCTGCCAAAGCTCAATATCCGGATTAATTGGATTTTTAATAAGAAATGCCAGGCCTGTACCTTTTGCAGCATTGGCAAGTTCCTGAACCGAAAAAGGATTTGAACAAGTTCTGGCACCAATCCAAAGAATATCAATGCCATATTTTAAACAAATGTCGATATGTTTAGGTGTAGCTACTTCTGTAGCTGTTAATAATCCGGTTTCCTCTTTTACTTTTTGCAACCATGCAAGTCCCTTTTCGCCAACTCCCTCGAATGTTTCGGGACGTGTTCTGGGTTTCCAAAGACCTGACCTAAAAACCGAAACCATTTTGTTTTCAGATATTTGTTGTGCTGTAGATAATATCTGACTTTCTGATTCGGCACTGCAAGGACCGGCAATTATTAAAGGTTTGCTCGAAAATGGTTCAAACCATTCCTCTAAAGGAAGTATATTAAAACTATTTTTCATAAATTTTCAGATATGTATATTTGCTTACAAAAGAGCAAAAAAAACCTGTTACGAAAAACATAACAGGTTTAATACAATTATTATGAAAAATGAATATTATCTTGATATATTCAAATATTTTGTTTGGGTAAAATTCTCTGAAACCATTTTGTAATAATAGTTTCCTGAGGCTAATTGGCTTGTGTTAAATTTCAATGTGTATTCTCCGGCACTGTAATCTTGATTTGTTAAATCTTCAATAAATTTTCCTTTTGTGGTGAAAAGTGAAATTTTTACATTGCTATCGTCCGATACATAAAATTTAATTTCGGTAAAATCTTTAGTAGGATTTGGGGTGTTTTGGTAAAGCATACTATTTTCCAAAACTTCTCCATTTTGCTTAACTTTCAACTTATTAATTATGCTAATTCCATTTGTTTTGAAATTGCCATTTCCTTCCAGGTAACTTTCCACTTCGAGAATATCAATTTGTCCGGTTTTGTGATGCCACAGTTGTAGAGTAAATAACTCTCCATTTGCAACTCCTTCTTTTTCTTCAGTTGTTTCGTCGTCTCCCCATATTGCAATAGCTGTATTTTTTCCGACATAACAAACACTTCCAACCAATTTTCCGGTCGAATTGAATGCTCCAATCTCATCTCCAACTTGTGGTTTTTCTAACCACACAAAATTTGGAATCCCAACTGTCATGTTATTTCCGGTATTCTTAATATTCACAAAATGTTTTGTGGATTGATAATCGGATTTCTCTAACACATTAGTTTGAGAATTAGATGGGTAGGTTAAATTTTGAGAATTTGAGTTTTGACTAATCAACAAGCCAACAACTAATAGCAGACTAAAAAATACTTTTGTTTTCATGTTATCAAGTTTTAAATTAATTTACAAATATAAAAATAATATTTTATTACTACAATTTTATTTAATACAAATAATACGAATCTTTGAAAAATTAGTTATTACTTTCTTCTTCTATATCGGCAGTTAATATTACATCTTCCTTTTCTTCGCCTGTTTTGCGACTGTCGGGCGTAAAGAAAACTACAATAAAAGCGAGTGTAAACGACACTCCAAAGACCCACATTGGCATTTTATAATTTTTTTAAATTTATTTATTACAAATATAAGACTTTTTTTAATTAATTGAACTATTTTTCAGAAGTCGCCTAAATTTCAAATAACATAACTAATCATTGTCGGATACTTGATTTAATAATAAGCTTTCTTTGTGAAACCCAATAGCTATCGGCAAGCTATTACGCAAAGTGGGAGAATTATATTCTGGTAGCGTAAAAAGTCCCTGCGGGTTTTGAAAACCCGCAGGGACTGATGTAAGAATCTAATTCGCCGGATAAAGCAAAGTATCAGCTGCCAGCATTTTTATTTGGTAGCCTTCGCCTGGGTTCATATTTCCTATATTGTCGATGCCATACATTGGCCAATAGATTAAACCATTACCATTTTTTACCATTACAATATTCTGTGAAATATCATTGAGCATAGTGCTTATTACACCGCTATTTTGGCGAAGGTAGCCAATTATGTTCCAATCTTGCAATAGAGCTAATGGCGACCACTCCGGGACAGCTGCAATTCCGGACACTTCAAGTATGTTGAAATTGTACATTTTCAGTATATAGCCTTCTCCAAGCTGAAAATCGCCTATGGTATTTACATTATACATTGGCCAAAAAGTTTGGCCAATTTCATTTTTCATAAGAATCATATCGGTGGCTACATCGGTAAAAACTGAATCGCAATCGGGCACATAAGGATCAACATAGCTCGAAATTATCGACCAGCCCTGACTAAGATTTACAAATTGTTTGGTATGTTCAGGGACATATTGGCTTGCTGTTAAAAGAAAAATATCGAAGCTACTAGCAATGAAGAAGCCCGGTGAACAAAGACTATCAAATTTTAGTGTATCCAATGCCGTAAAGACGCCACTCATATATATATCATAATTGTCTGCTACAAATAATTCTCTTAGGTAGGCAAATGGTTGTGCTTCCAAATTATTATACCATTGTCTTACTCCAGAAGAATCAATTTTGCTTAATATTGGCATTTTGTCAGTTATTTGTGAAACTGGAATTATGGTATCATTATCAAATATTATTGTGTCCCCCTCGTAACAAAAAGAGAAATAAACACTATTGTCTTTATCATAGGTAATTACTGGTTTTACAGATTCATTTAAGGAAAATTCAGTAATAGCATACTTTTTCCACAATACTGAACCATTTGAATCTAATTTAACAATAAACGAGTTATGGCAATTAGGTTGAATCGGAAATACATTTGATGACCATATTGTATCAGAATCAAATAAAAATGTCAGACCACTCGAATACCCACTGATTAATACATTATTTGAATTATCAATTTTAACATCACAAATGAAGTTCTGGTCATATATTGAGCTGGCATTAGAATGGAGTAATTTGTTCCAGACAAGGTTGCCATTTGGATCAAATTTTAAAAGAAATGACACAAAATTACTATTGATTGCATTTAAAAGAATTCCGGCAACATTCAAAAGGTTCGAATTTGTCCATTGTGCGTAATAAATATTTCCATAATTGTCAACAGCCAGAGCTTCAGGCTCATCATCGTAAGTGGAATATATCCTTTTAATCCAAAGCTCGTTCCCAAGCGAATCGTATTTTGCAATAAAGGCATCTTCACTGCCCGAATTGCTTATGGTTGTGCCTGCAAAACTTAAACTTGGACTGTCATAATAGCCACTAACAATAACATTTCCATTTTTATCTAAAACGATATTTGAAGCATAGTCATCACCAGTACCTGATATAATATTTAGAGAAATTGGATTACCAAAAGTATCTTGTTTTGTAACAAAAAAATCTACTGTTTGGGTAACAGGAATGGTAGAACTTCCATAAGTATTAGACCAGTATGTTGATCTTGACATTACAGAATACATATAAGTGTTGTTTTGCTGAAAGTCTGAAATAGTTGAGTATTGCAAATTTGGAATATCAAGAGCTTTTGATAAATTACCATTGTCAGTGAATTCAATAAGAAAATTGTCCGAACCGGATAAAGATGTATCTGTAAAAAATAGTGTATCTGAATTGCCTGAGCCAATAGTATTAATAATTAATTTGCAGTCTCCAAAATTATCAGTGTAAAGCCTGATAGGCGTATCATCCATATAATTCCCCATTGTTCTAAGCCAGTCATAAGAAGTAATTTGTGAAAAACCAAAAAAATAATAGAAAATAAGGGAGAATACTAGTATATATTTTTTCATAACATATTAATTTAATAAACGATTTTTTAGTTTCTAATAAGACGTTTTTCAAAAGTTATTTCGTTTTTCAAAAATAAAACAAATTTTGTGTAAAGTCAAACTCATATGAATTTATTTTGCCAATTTTGAAAAGCTTAGTGCAATTTGGGTAAATTATTTTCGTGTTGTTTTTCGCTGTGTCGTTTAGACCTGACATGTTTTGAAAACCTGTCAGGTCTGCTTTGTATGGGAGCTTTATCAAATTTTTGAGCTTTAACAAAGCTGCAAAGTTTGCAAGAAATTCTATAATCTTTTGAATAGTATTTATTCTTTTTTCTAATTTTTTCATTCAATGTTTTTTCAAAAAACTAAAACCTTTCATATGGTTATAACAAAAAGCCGAAAAATCTTTCATGTTTTTTTTGGGATTTTGGGATTTTTTCTGAGTTATTTGCTGTAAACATCTGAATATAAATTACAAAAAAAATGAAAAAAATTTTCCTTAATATCAAACAAAAAGTGTTGTTCCGGCAAAATATTGCCAAATGCTCAATTTATTTCTTTATGATTTTTATCATATCCTATTAATGAGTCATAAAATATCTTTATGCCTAATAAATTGTTATATTTTTTAATTAAAAAAAAGTAATTATGGATCACGGACCTGCTGTGGAACTTGGTGTTGACCATGCCGCCAAGAAGAAATCAAAATTGGGAGTCTTCCTATTTTTTGTTTATTTAATCGTATATGCCGGCTTCGTAGCCATAGGTGTAGCAGATTACGAATTGATGGGAAAAATAGTGCTTGGAAATCAGAACCTTGCTGTGGTTTATGGTTTTGGCTTAATCATTTTCGCCATTTTGCTTGGTTTGTATTATAACTGGCAATGTACAAAGTATGAAAATTTAATGAATAAGGAGGACTAATTATGATATACGGAGTTTCAGTTTTTGCGATAGTTTTATTTTTTATTTTTGTAATTTTCGTTTTAGGCTTATCCTTTTATTTTGCGAGAAAAACAAAATCTGCAAGTGGTTATTTTGCTGCAGGTGGCGCAATTCATTGGGGTGTAAACGGAATTGCTTTTGCCGGCGATTATCTTTCGGCAGCATCATTTCTTGGAATTTGTGGTATGATTGCATTTGTAGGTTACGATGGATTTCTATATTCTGTCGGTTATCTTGCAGGTTGGATTGTTGCACTTTTTCTTGTTGCCGAACCATTAAAACGACTTGGTAAATTTACTTTTACCGATGCTTTAGATTCAAAATTTAATTCGAAAGCAATTCAATTGTCTGCGGCAATTAGTACATTGATAGTTTCAATTTTTTACCTGATTCCTCAAATGGTTGGTGCCGGTGCTTTGGTTACTCCACTGCTTGGCTTACCTCACTGGGTTGGAGTTGTAATTGTTGGAGCAATTGTAGTTTTTATTGTAGCTACTGCCGGAATGACTTCTACTACTTACGTACAATTTATCAAGGGAGGCTTGTTGATTATTTTCTCTACAATTTTGGCTATATATATATTCAACAATGGTTTGTCCTTAACACCAGACAATGAAGAAAATAAATATCATCAATTTGTTACATTAACACCCACAATCGAAAATAATGTTCTAAGTGTTGAGGGCTACAATATTGTAAAAGAGAAAGAAGTAAAAGGCCATCAATTTGTAAAAATTAAGAAAAACAATGTAGCCAGATGGTACGATCTTGTGAAAGAAAATGGATTACCAGTTCTTAAAGAAATGCTTTCTACTACAGTTCCCAGCAATGGTGAAAAACTTTACAATGGCGAGCCTAAAGAAAATGCAAAGTTCTATCAGGTGGGGCACATGAGTAAAATTATTGTTGATGGCAAAGAAGTTGAAAGTACCGGACCTTTAGGACCATTCAAATTTTTATCGACAATAGAAAAAAGCGAACTTGTCAGGTTCCTGAAAGTAAAATTCAACGATGGCGATGATAAAGTCGTTGTTTGGCATCAGAGAATCACTTCCGGAAAAGAAATGATGATGCCCGGTCTTAAATTTAAAATTGGGAAAGGTGCTAATTTCTGGACTAAACTAAATTTTGTTTCATTGATGTTAGCCTTATTTCTCGGAACAGCATCATTACCTCATATTTTGATTAGATACTATACAGTAAAAAGTCAAAAAGATGCAAGAAAATCAACTATTGTAGCAATTGGTGCAATAGGAGGTTTTTATGTATTAACTTTATTTATGGGACTTGGAGCAGCTGTAAATGGCGTTCTCGATGTAGAAAGTAGTAATATGTCCGGTCCATTGCTTGCCAAAGCATTTGGTGTAGGATTGTTCTCAATAATTTCAGCCATTGCATTTGCCACAATTCTCGGAACTGTGAGCGGACTGATAGTTGCATCTTCAGGAGCAATTGCACATGACCTTATCGACAACTATCTTGGCAAAAATTTGGGAGATGATGGTAAAGTTAGAGCTGGAAAAATTGCAGCATTTGCTGTTGGGGTAGTTGCAATAATTCTCGGAATTTCCTTTAAAGGGATGAATGTTTCGTTCTTAGTAGGCTGGGCATTTGCTGTTGCAGCCTCGGCAAACCTTCCTGCAATTCTAATGCTATTGTTCTGGAAAAAAACTACTGCAAAAGGAATTGCATGGTCTATAGTTGCCGGAATAATTTCTGCCTTAGGAATTATTCTTACTTCGCCGACTATGTGGGATAGATACGGTTTAGACAAAGCCGATGCTCCTCATATGCTCGACAATCCTGCAATTATTTCATTTACTCTTGCATTAGTGGTATTGATTTTTGTATCTCTTTCAACTCAAAAAGATAATGATAAATTAGCTCAAAAATAGGAGCTAAACAGAAAATAATATTTTATAAAAAGCCGGGAGGATTTTACTTCCGGCTTTTTTTTATTCAAAATTTCCCCCTGAGAAGGCTGATGAACGCAGAAAAAATCAGCACCCAATTTCCAATTTCTAATTCCTTAACAAGAATATATTTTCAAAAATTATATCGAATCCCACCAATAATTAATCGTCCGGGAGACAATTTCCCTTTTCTATCTACAAATTCATTATCAAAAATATTTTGAACATCGAAATAGATTTTATAATGCGTTTTTATTGTTTTTGATATTTTCAGATTTGTAATAAAATAATCTTCAATCAATATTGTATTTTCGTCGTCGTACCATTGTTCGTCAACATAGTTGCAGTTGAAGATTGCTGTAAAGAATTTGCTTTTCCAATTTAAATCGGCATAAAATAAATGCGGCGAAACATCTATCATATACTTTCCATCCAGATTTTTGTCAAGATTCAATTCTGAAATTTCAAAATCTACAATTTTCGTATTATTGTATGAATAGTTGGCATTTATTGAAATTGCCTTATTCACAAAATAGCTCAAACTAAACTCACCACCCAAAACCCTTATTTTTGCAACATTGTCTGATTGCAGCACTGGTTTTAAATCGGTTCCTCCGGTATCAATAGAATCTCCATTTCCTATCAAATATTGAAAATCTTCGCCGATAGAATAATAAACAGCAGTATTTACTTTTATCTTTTCCAGAAAAATATTAGAATACCCCAATTCAAAGGAGTTTAAAGTTTCAGGTTTCAAATTCGGATTTGCCAAGCGAAAACCTTTACGAATTTTGCCTGTCTGGCTTAAATCTTTAAGTTTTGGCGGTTTAAATCCAGTTCCAAAAGATGTGTAAATTTTCGATTTTTTATTTAGAGAATATTGAAGTGCGATTTTCGGACTTAAAGCATACCATTCATTTTCTTTAAAAAGCTCAGTAAAACTTTCAGTGAATCCAGTAGTTTTTGTTGGTTCACTTACATTTTGGAAACCATCGTAGAACCTTACAATGTCGTTTCTTAAACCTGCAATCAACTTTAATTTATCCGAAAAAAAGTTTATTTCATCCTGAATAAAAATTCCAAGAATATTCATTTTGCTATGAAAATCAATTTTGTCGGGTGAAGTTCGATATATCTCATTTCCATCGACATCGCCCATTTTTAGTTCTAATCCTATTGTTACAAAATTCTTGTTCAACATTCGATTTGAATAAGTTGCCCAAAATCCTTTGTCGATTTTGTCAGTATAGGAATCAAGTAGTTTATACTCAGCATAATCGTTCAATGATTCTTTCTGCCCATAAAAATTTTCTTCGGTAAAATAAAAAACTGCATTTAAAATGGCTTTTCCAATTTTACCTGTATATTTCGATTTAATTTGATTCGTGATATAAGTTTCGTAGCTCCCGTCTTCAACAAAAACCTGCCTTCCTGCCCCCCGCTTTTCATCATAATAATCATAAACAATTTCTATACTATTCGATTTATTGAACATATATCCAAGTTTTGTCCCTCCGCCATATTCCTTCAAATATGTTTCGACATCGGTTTCGTCGAGAAGTTCTGGTGGCTCAAAAATGTAGCCGTCTCCCTGTTGGTAAAAACCATTAAAATCCCAATATAAACCCTTGCTTTCGCGTATTTCGCTGCCGGCTAAATTTATCGAACTTCCAAAAATATTATAAGTTCCGTAGAAGGTTTTTGCAGAACCTTCGAGTCTTTTCTCCGGTTTTTTTGTAATAATATTGATAACCCCTCCTAAAGCATTGTTGCCGTATAATGCAGAAGCCGGGCCTTTGATTATCTCTATTCTTTCGATTGTTTCGGGATTAATATTATGCCAATTTACAGAACCGCCGGCAATTTTATTTTTCGGAACATTATCTACCAAAACTAATGTTCTTGCACTACTTTCCAATCCACGCATAGTTACAGCAGAATTTTTCGAAAATAAGCCCCAGCTACGATTTACATAAATATTTGCCGCCGATTTTAAAATATCATCAACATTATTCATTGGAAAATTTTCAATTTCCTCAGATTTTATAAGGTCAACCAGAGCAGGAATATCTTCAATTTTCCTTTTGGTGCGGGAAGCAGAAATAACAATTTCGTCAAGTTTTTGATTAATTATTAATGAATCTTTTTCCTGAGGAAAAACTACGGATACTGAAAATGTCAGAATTAAGAATATTAATACTTTTTTCATTGGAAAGATTTTAGAAATTGAAAATTTGACAGTTCAATGTATATATTCAAATTTAGTTTCATAATTTTTGCATTTTTATTGAAATTTCAATTTCACCTTCTTCCAGACCAATAACTTCAATTACTTTGAAGAGTCCATTTTTCCCATCTTCTGTAACAAAAGAATAAATATCGTCTGAAGCAAGATTTTTGGCTTTTCTTTTTCCGGAGTCAAACTCAAAACTATTTGCAAGAATAAGGCTGTCGTTCTGGCATTTGTCAAATTCTTCGACTAAAATATTTTCAAATAAGATAAATCGTGTAGTATTATTTTCTGTCCAATTCGCTAAGCCTGTTTGCCCTGGGAAAACCGAATCGTCGATATTTGCTCCCGGAGAAGAAATTGTGTTAGCGTCAGCCTCTATCAAATCGTAAAAATAGAGGAGATTTATTAAACTTTGATTTTCGAATGCTAAACTTTGGGTATAAATCTGCTGGTCGAGTAACGAATAAAAACTTCCGTAATTATTATTATTTTGAGCACCAAAAACGATTGATGGTATTTGAGCTATTTCTCCAAAAATTGATGCCGAATCTTTATATAAATTAATAGAAATAATATCAGACTTTCTGCCATTTCTGTCCTTCACATAAAACGACCAAGTTTCTATATCGGCAATTCCTTTTGTTAAAATTTTCTCATACTCAAATGTATTTGAATAAAATCCGGAATCGATTGTAGTAATTTGCGTATCCAAAATGATAGTTTTGTTGAAATGAGTCAATGCGTCCAAACTTTGAGTTTCAGCAATAATCCCAATCTTGACACTATCATTAATTAGCAAACTTGTATCATTTGAGCAATATCCGTTTTCAGATTTAAGCGAAATTGTTGGATTCGGATATTCTTCAATATCTTCGGCTGTTTCGCAAGATATTATGAAAAATATCCCTGTTATAAGAAACATAAATTTCGTTATGCTTGTGTTTACATATCGCATTGTACATGTATTTTAAATTATAAATTATTAGTAATTAATCAGTGCACACAACATTAGTATAAACAGAAAATTCCGTTTATCTATTTAGTGTATCTAAGAAAACAGTTCAAAAATAGAAATCTCTTTAAAATAAATTATTTTATAAAAATTGCCTGTTTTCTTAGATACACTATTTATTATATTTTTTAATTCCTTTATCAATTATCATTTCTAATTTCATTTTTCAAATATAACTTTTTCATCAAAACTAAATCATCTTATCAAAACCCATTTTCATTTGTTATTGTTTTCGGGTTTCTGATAATGCCTTCTTTATAGTGCTTATTACATACGCAACTCCAAAGGTCTCAAAGAACTTTACCATCAGAGGTACAGCTTAAACTTTCTTTTGCTTGATGAACCGCTAAGTACGAGACCCGTACGCTTAGTGGTACTTCGGCAGGCTCAGCAGAGCTGTGAGAGGTGCACTGGTGGCTATTATGCCATCAGCCGCCTACTCGATTGTATGCTGGGCTTTATTCATTTTCAGTCAGTTAATAATTTATTTACATTCATATTTTTTTCAATCGAAGCACTAATGTTTCTTAAAAAAATAGTTTTTTCGGGTCGGTAAAAAAAGCGTTGGCGCAGCCATACTCATTGACAAGTTTTGGCGATTGCGGTGGGCTTTTCGAGCGACTTGGCAATGTGTATGGTTGCGAAGTGTTGGGGTCTATTCTCCATTTATTTCAATTAGTTTATCATTAAAATTCAGACCATTGTAATCAAATACATTCGATAAGTCATTTGAAGGTTCTATTCCAAATCTTGTACACATTTCAATGTAGCAATCTTTTATTGTATCAAACTGTTCAATGTCATTTGTTCTTACCCCATTATTATCAGTTCCAGAGACTTTACATTTACTGTAAATTGAAATCCTTTCAGGCTGACCATCTATTTCAAGTAAAACAATTTGTTCTGCAGATTTCATTCTTACAGAGAAATATGTACCATCAGGTTTGTTTAATACAAAATTCATATTCTTTTTACTCCTATGAAATAATCTACCTCTTTTGAGGTTATTTAAGTCCTTGGTGATTTTAATAAGACTGTTCAATTCGTCTCTAAAAAATGGTGCATCTACATCATTGTGAGCAAGTGGATTAAGAAGCAAGTCTTTGTATGTCTTCAAATCTGTAAATGGTGTGAAATCAACATTTTCTTCGGTACAGAAAATTTTAAAAGCGTGGATAAAATCATTTAAGTTTTTGTCAAATAATTTTGTCTCACCATCAACAGTTTTTTCTTCCTTTTTTAATTTTACAGGCAATAGTTCACCTAACTTTCTTTCAATCTCTTTCCTTAAATATATACCACAAGCAGCATAATCGTGCTGAATTAAAAAATCTTGTGCTGTTTGAATATTGTTTGGAAAAGGTTTAAAGTAAGGTTTTGAAAAGTCACCTGTATCATCTTGATACATTTCAATGAAATTCCAAATGTTAGTTTTACTATTAAATCTTATTTTGCTTTTTGCTAATTCATAAAATGATTTGTCGTGAGTCATAAGAACTAACTGGTAGTCATCAGAATATTTTCCTAATAACAAATTCAAAACGATATTCCTGTTTCGCATATCTAAACTCAATAGCATATCATCTATTACTAAGGCTTTTAAATCTGCATCATAAAGTTTATAATCTAAAATAGCAAATCTTAATGAAAGACCAATTGCAGACCATTTTGCCTCGTTTAAAAATGTGTGTGGCTTTTTAATTTTCGGATTATTTATATCGTCATATTTTGTTAGAGAAAAAAGTATTTTATGATTATAAAAAGTAAATTCTTCTTCTTGTACTTCAAATTGTTTTTGCTTTAATTCAAGTTTGATTTTAAAGTTGTAATCAAATTCATCTTCGATTAACTCATTTGCTTTTGTTGTGATGTTTGATATAAAACTCTTTAGCCAATTATTCCAAGCCTTTACCTTCTGCTTGTATGTTATGTATTTCTTATAATCTCCCTTTTCTTCAATTGATAGTGCGGTTCTTAAAGATGCTGTGGGAAAAACATCTTCACCGTGCAAATTTTTAATTCTTTCTGGTCCCTTTTTTAATTCTTCTAATTCTTTTAAACAGGGTGAAGCTCCTTTTTTTTACATATGGCAATACTTCTTCTTCAAACCAAAGCCAAAGGTCATTATCTTTTGAGTGTTTTAGGTTGTGCAACTGGAAAAGAACACGATAGTTTATAAAATCGGTTGCCATACTGCTTTTTACTACATCGACATTATTGCGAATTGATAAATCTCTACTTTTTCTGGAAATCCGAAATGTTTTTGGATTATTGCCATCATCATCTTTTAAAACCACTTTAATAAATGAGTTATTCCTGGCTGACGATGCGTGAATATTTACAAGACTATCATTACCAGTTTTCTTAAAGTACTTCCTAATATCATCATCATCCTTTTTTAGGCTCGATTCAAGTAATGTGTATAAAGCCCAATAGATTGTTGATTTTCCACTTCCGTTTTCGCCATAAATTAGTAAATGGTTTCCATCAATTTTAAGCAAAGGGCTTGCTGGCTCAACTTCCGAAAAAAACTTAAAATCGTTAATATGTAATTCGTGCAACTTCATATTAATGGGTTGATTCGTTTATGCGTTTTATGATATTTGGGCTATTAACAGATGAAAGCAATATTCTATTCCTAATTGGATTATCCTTCTCCTTTAATTTGTAATATTCACGTTGAATTACATCCCGCTTTTCTTCAAAGGTTTCTAATTGGTTTATGCCTTCAAAATCTACAAATTGCAATACGTCTATTTTGTTTTCTTTCATATGCTTTTCAAAATAGAGTTCGTAAACCATATAGTCAATTACTTCTTCAAATGTAGATGACAATATTTCATGTGAAATACTATTTAAGATTGATTCTGAGCTTTTCTTTATGAATAAAATGTAGTCAACTATTACATTAAATATTTCCTCAATTTCAATACTTGGATATGGTACAAGCAAGGGTTCTAATGCCTGAACACTTATTATTTGGTCACCTGTACCAGTTTGTGGTGAAGTTTTTATTAATTGATAAAGACCAATCTTCGAATTTAACACCGCGGTTAAATATTTTATTTTTTCTCCTGTTGCAATACAAGTACTATCTAAGCAGTATATTTCTTCATCAGAATATGCAAAACGCATAATAGAACCGATCCGTTTCCAAATTACTTTTTCTTTCTTAAATTCAGCAACAAAACCTATTGGGTCTTGTGTTTCAAACCATTTATTCCCTGATTTCTTTCTCGTTTTTTCTTTAACACCTTTATTATTGATAAATGTTTCACCTGTTTGATTTAATTTAGGTTGAAAACTTTCAAGATACCTTCTAACAGCTTTAAAATCTTCTATTTCAATATTTAGACTTGGGAAAGTGGCTATTACATAATCATTCTTCCAATCCACATGATATCCCTGTATTTCACGACCCTTTAAGATGGGTCTTATAATTTCATCAGAAGAATTATCTTCTGCAACTAATTCGTCACGTTTTGCCTGGTCAATAATAAAAGCCCCATTAAAACCTGTTAAGATTCCTCTGTAAATTTCCAAATTCCAATCCCGTAGAGGCTTTCCAAATTCTACCAAAGCTTTATTAATAATTAGCTCTTCTTCATTTAAAACTATCCAAGCCTCTTCATTCACATCACATAGGGGAATAAAATCTTCATTTCTTAACGAAGTAATATTATATCTATTTGCTATTTCAATCCCCTTTACTTTATTTTTAAATGAATTCTTTTCACCAATAAAAATATTGGTATCAACTGTTGCACTATGAAATATCCCTGGACCAAGAATTAAAATTTTCTTGGGATTTATTTTTGTAAAGTAGTTTCTTAATGCTTTACCATATCCACCACGCATCCATTTATTAGAAGTGATAAATGTTAATACACCACCTGTTTGCAGCAGATTAATTCCTTTTTCATAGAAAAGGCAATAAATATCTCCAGTGCGAGCAAATGTCTCAAAGCCTTCATTTTGCAAAATGTCAGCTTGTTTTCCCATTTTTTGTAATTGGATGTAAGGTGGATTCCCAATAAAGATATCAAAGCCTCCTTTTTCGAACACATCCATAAAAAACAGATGCCAAAGAAAATAAGGGCGTTCATCGGTTTGTTCAAAGTCTTTTAACTTTTTACGCGCATTCCCTTTATTGTCCAAAAGTTTCTGCCGCTCTTTAATTTCCTTTACTTCTCGGCTTTTGTCATTATATATTTCTCTTAGCTCCTCATTCAGGTTTTCAAGTTTTATATTCAGTTTTTCCTGGTAGGTTGCTATTTCGATAAGAAGACGGTTTTCCCAAAATTCCAGAGATTTATCAATATGGTCGAGAACAATCTTATCAATGGCTTTATGTATTTTGGTCTTTTCATCTTTGTCCTCTACTTTAAAATAATCTTTAATCAACTGCTTTATGTCGGTTCTATTTTCTTCCGAAAAACTGTAATCTGTTTTTGGTTCTTCAAATAGTGTTGGATTTACATGCATAACATTTGGTTCTTCAAATAAAGCAGTTTCACTCAAATCAATGCCTTCAAAACTTTCAAGCAAACTATTGCCTTGCATTATTTTATAGTCAAGATTAGGTAAGGGCTCTGGTTTGGTTTCATCCACTACCAATGCCAACCAAAAACGTAATTGGGCAATATCAACTGCACCCTTTTCAATATCCACTCCGTAAATAGAATTTTGGATTATGGCTTTTTTAACCTTTGCAGGATTAAATTCCTTATTGGTTTTCAGGTAAGGATAAATAAACTTTTTTGCTTCGAATAGTTCGTGTAAAATTCCGATAGGAAAAGCACCTGAACCAATTGCCGGGTCGCAAATTTTTACCTCATTTAACTTTTGGTCGAGGGCTATGGCATTGTCTCTTACACTAAAATAAGATGAAACGCTGTGGTTACGTATGAACCATTCAACGTCAGCCTCAACTGGGAAGTGGTTTTTCAAATACTGTATTGTGCTTTCTTTGCACATATACTGGACTACTTCTTTGGGTGTATAAAAAGCTCCTTTTTCACGGTTTTCTTCGAGTAAGTTTTCAAAAATATGACCGAGCATTTCAGGATCAATTCCTACTTCGTGGTCATCGGGGCTGTTTTCATCAATGGTAAAATTGTATTGTGCAAAAAACTCAAACAGTTCTGCAAAATACTTTACAGGAAAATCAACACTCAAAATTTCTTTGGGTTTATCGGCATCAAATAATCCTCCATTCAAATATGGCACACGAGAACCATTGAGAAAACCATTTAATCCTTTGATTTCAAAAACATCGTTTTTTCGTTTGGTGTTTAGTGTGTTAAAGAATAGTTTTGTTAAACAATGGCTATGAAATTGTTTTTTGTCTTCAAACTTCTCAAAAAGCAATTGCATAAATTGTTTTTCGCCACCTTCCCATTTTTTTGTATTAGCAGGGCAAGCCATCCAACCTTTCTTTTGCAGAAAATGTAGGAAAACAATACGACCGAGAAGTTTTTTAGCAAAGTCGCGAATTGGTTTCTCTTGTTTGTCAGGTTCATCCTTTGATGTATCCAAAAGTATAGCCCGATAACCAAATTCATCATTGGCAATGTATCTCCAAAACTTTTCGTAATGTTCTTTGTAGGATTTGAAGAAGTCCTTTTTCAATGGCTCAACCGAGAAAGTGTCCAATAATTGTTTAATACCAATTAATGCTCCCTTGGCTTTTTTCTCCGCCAATTCCGAAAGTCTTTTTGAGGCTGTAGTACATGATTCGTTGCCCCCAAGTAAATAGGTATAACGTTTTGGTTTGGTTTCGCCTTTAATAAATTCACCAGTTTCCAAATCAATATCCGACCATTTGGCAATAAATGAAAAACGATAATCTTTTTGATTTTTAGAATAGAAAAACACCAAAGCACCGTGAGTAATATTTTGGTCGATATGTTTGGCTGCAATATCCCTTAATCCTTTACGGTTTTGGTCAATTCTAATGCTATCATCAACTTCTACTTCGAAAATGGCAAGCGATTTATTGTCGTCCAGTTTAATAGCGCCGATCTGTTTTCCTGATTTTACTTTTTTCTGTTCAAAAAATGGATTTGAAGGAGTCAGGAAATATTCAATTTTTCCAAAAAGCAAAGTCAATATAGATTTCCAATTTTCGTTGAAATTGTAATCTTTCTGTAATATATGTTTTAGGTCTTTTTCTTTCATTATTTCAACTTCTTAAGCCTGTCGTTATGTTTAAGCAACGATTTCATTTGGGTTATTGCCAATTGGTTAAGTTGCTGCAATCGTTCTGATTGTGGAATATCTTGTTGTATTAGCATTGCATTGATGCTTTCCATATTCGACAAAACTACTAATTGTTCAATGCTTGCAAAGTCTCTAATATTTCCCGTTTCGCCCGAATTTTCGTCACGCCATTGCTTGGCAGTTTTACCAAATAAAGCAAGGTTTAATACATCAGCCTCGTTGGCATAGATAAATGAAATTTGTCTTTTGTTGAGTTTTTCCGGAATTAGATTCTCTTTAATTGCATCGGTATGAATATGATAATTAACCTTTGCAAGTGTTCGTTGGAAATTCCATTCGAGTTTCAAACGGTCATTTTCATCTTCTTTAAGTCGTTGGTATTCTTTAACCAGAAGTAATTGAAATTTTGGACTAATCCACATTCCAAAATGAAAGGCAATGTCTTTATGAGCATAAGTTCCTCCATATCTTCCAGCCTTTGCAGTTAGACCAACAGCATTAGTAGCCTCAATCCACTGTTTAACAGATAAAACAAAATTATTACTACCTGCTGTATTTTTAATTATACCGAATTCGGTATAATTAAAATCGGGATTATACAATGCTTCCCACTCACCAAGATATTCAATAGTACTTTTTAAACTTAACCATTTAATTATTACAACCTCTTGATGTTGACTTCTTGCCATATCAGTAAGAGAAATATAATCATTTTCTTTTTGTGCGATTATCGCTATCTCTTTTCCTTCAATATTTATTTTCTTGTTTTTTGCCATCAGATATTATTTTTTCTAAAAAGGGGTCGAATTCGACCCGATTATTAGAGTTATAATTATTTTGAATCGCCACCATTCATTATGTGTAACTTTCTGTTATTATAATCTCAGGATTCAATATTTTTGAAGTAACAACTTTTACTTGTTCCACTTCATCAATTTCCTCGTTTACCAGTGGATAACTTTTCAATATGCCAATTATTCTTTCCAGTATTATTACCGGCTTTAAAGGACTTTTACCAACTGCTCTTTTTAGTTTGTTAATATCACGTTGTAAATTTTGAAATCTACCTTTCCGAATGGCTTCTTTTGCAGTAATTATCAATTCTGTCTCTGCATCGTTTGTAAAAGGCAGATTAATCATTGCATCCAGGTAAGAAATTGCACGTTTTTCGTTTGGTCCTTGCGTAACATCAACTTTTTTATCTTTTGCTTTTTCCTCTTCAAGTTTTTCCGAAAACAGTTTAATTGCTGTTTTTACTTGTTCGTGATGTTTGGAATGTAAGGGTATTCCTTTTTCGTTTGCATCGGCTTCAAATTTCTTTATTGTTTCAAGAAAGGTTAATTCTTCAATTTCATCTTTTGAATTCACATAAATAAAGGCATCTCTTTTTGCATCTTTAACAAAACTGATAGTGCTATTATTTAAGTCGCTGTTTTTTCTTCCGACTCTTGCCCGTAAAGGCATATTTTTTATTTGTTTGAAAAATGTTGGGTCTTTTTCTTTAATGTCCCTTATCATCATTAAATAAGCCAACTTCTCATCTTTTTCCTCTTCTAATTCGTGGTCAAAAAGTCCAAAAGTTTCTATCTCCTCATCTGGCGAATATATTTGACTATCTTCTCCAAGTGCAGCGTGAAAAGCCTGTAACTTCATTATTGCTTTTTTCTCCAATTCAATATCACTATTAACCTTTGCTGTTGGGTAGAAATTATAAACGTGTACTTCTTTTGCAATTGAACCAATTCTATTTACCCGACCAATTCTTTGCATCAATCGGGTTGAATTCCAAGGTGTATCATAGTTGACAATCACATTTGCTCTATGTAAGTTAATTCCCTCTGCCAGAACTTCTGTTGAGATAACAATGTTGAAATTATTTTTTTGCTCCGATTTTAGAATATTAGCATCAAAATTACTTCTGATTATTGGCATTTTTTCTTTTCGTGATTTACTATCCACCATCAATATGTTTTCATCAATATATTTTGGTAATTCACGATATAAATATTCTGTAGTTTCTTTGCTTTCAGAAAAAACTATCAATTTTGAGGTTGGATTAATTTTCTTCTTTAGAAGTATGGTTATCAAATAGTCAGCAAAGACTTCCAATTTAGGGTCGTCATCTATTTTTTGCCATTCTTTATTTAACGATTTTAATAATTCGTAATCATTTTTAAGTCCTGGTAAGAAGTCGTATTCAAAATCATCAGGCTCACAAATATCTATTGTTGGGTCTTCTATCGATTTCTCAATTATCAATTCTAATAATTCTTCCTCTTTTCCTTCATTAATAAAGTCCGATACTGGTAAGTTTGGTGCAATATAAATCTTGCCATTTTCAAACATTGTAACCATTGCTTTAGTAGCCATCATAAAGCGATACAAGGATTTCTTAAAAGCATAAAAACTACTGTCAATTCTTTTAACAAGTAATGTTTTCATAATTTTTGCCAACTGACTGGAAATCATATCGGCTTGTTTATACTTTGCTTTTTTATGTGGTTTCAGAAAAGCAATTGCTTGGTATCTGTTGTAAGTTAAGCCTTGTGTTGGATGGCTTAATACAAACATTGTTTTATCATAAATGGTATCAAGATGTGGCTCTAATTGATAAAGTATCTTTTTTGGTGCTCCTACTTTTGGAAACTTAATGCCTTGCTTTTCTAAATCTTTAGAATATAAATCGTGAGCCATTAAATCGGTTCGTGTTCTTCGCACAATTAATGGTTCAATAACCTTTGTTCTAATTCTTTCATAAATCCGCTTAACTCCTTGTTGAACAACTTTTATGTCCGGCTCTTTTTTTAGTTTTTTATACGCATCAATTTGAATTCTGAAAAAATGTTGCAAGTTCCCAATTTCAAGTGTAGAGTTTTTACTGTCTTGAAACAGATAAACTAAATTCGCAATATCTTCAGGTTTGTTATTCAGAGGTGTCGCTGAAACAAGCATTACTTTTTTTTGAACAGTTCTACCATCAGGAAGTATTCTACGAGTTGATGTTTTACATATTTTCTGTAATTCATTATACATTGTTGCTGTATCAGAACGAAATTTATGTGCCTCATCAACAATTATTAAATCATATTTTCTTGCATCTCTAATTTTATGCAAACTTCCGTTTGTAATAATTTTTACATTATCTAATCTGAATTTGTCGGTTGTTTCAGCCCAATTTTCTTTTAAAGCAGGCGGCACAATAATTAGGGTACGTGAGCGATGTGATGGAAAACCATTTGAATAGAAATATTTTTTAGCAATTATTGTTGCTACAACTGTTTTCCCGAGTCCAACAACATCAGCCAAAATAAAACCATCGTGTTTCATTATTTTGGTAAAGCCATCATTAACAGCATCTATTTGATATGAAAGCCTTTTAAATCCTCTCGGTAAATCGGTTATTGAGTTTGGGTCAAATTCTATACTTTTTCCAAAGTACTCAACCAGGAATTTTAAATAAACTTCATAAGGTGTGTATGTGTCATTTAGATATGTTTCTTTTTGTAACTTCTCAATATAATCTTCCTCTATTGGAATTGATTCTCCCCATAATTTCTCAAATGTTTCAGAAGCAAAATCAATGTCGGTATTATCCCTAAGTTCTATATTAAATTCAAAATTTCTTGAAAGTCCAGCATCTGTTAAATTGCTTGAACCAGTAATTACAGAACCATATCCGTGGTTGTGTTTTTCTTGTTCTTTGAAGATGTAAATTTTAGCGTGAATATTTTGTTTAGGATGAACCTTAATTTTTAGTTTTCCTGTAACGATATCTGAAATCAATTGAAGCATTCCTTCTTCAACTTCTTTATCATATTCGGCTTCTTGAATACTCTTTTTTATTTCCTTGAAGAATTCATTTTGTGCTTTCTCAGCATTTGGATCAAATAGTAATCCTTGTTGTGAGGCTTCATTAATTAGATTGTCAATGTTTATTCCAACAAGTATTCTTATTTCAGATGCCTTCTCAATGAATTTTCTAATCCTGAAATAGCCAGAAGCACGAAAATATCCAACTAAAGCATCAAAGAAATGAATATTTCTATGTTTGAATATTCCCTCAATTTTATTGATTAAGGTATTCTCTGCTTCGTTTGTAAAAAATTTAGTGCTCATATGGTTTTCAATATTTCTTTTAGTCCATCTTTCAAATAATTAAGTTCTCCCAAGTCCGTAATTATTGCTGATTGTATAAACTGTATTTCAATCTCTTTTTCTGCTTTATCCAAAGTTTCTGCTAAAATTGGAATCATTTCAGTTGTTGCACGTCTTTCGTTTCTCTCAATTTTACTCAATATTGAGGTATCAATATCAAGTGCCGCTGCAACTTTTCTCAGAGGTAATCCTATGTCCTCTCTTGATTTCCGTATGTATTCTCCAAACGTTTTCATATTGTCGTAATTGTTTTGACGATTTTGTCAAAAGTAGGATAATTTTTTTGTTTTTCGGGCTGGATTTGTGCGTTGGGTTCCCTAATTGTCCCGAAGGGCAAAAGCGGGTCGGCAAAAACTATTTTTTTCTTGCCCCAAATTTCATTCTTGACTGATATTTTATTAATTCGATTTTTCAATTTTCAATCAGTTTATTTCAATATACTTCGGTTCTTTAGCCTTGCATACAACATCTGTGTAAGAGGAAACTTCCTCTTATTATTTTATTAGTTGCGTAACTATTATTTCCATTTTCAGGGGAATATGGTGAACTTTTGTTAAATAATGTCATCTATTGGTTTTTTAAAGTTTCTAAATTTATTCTTGCAAACATGTGTGTAAATTTCTGTTAAACTAAACCCAAGCCAGCTAATTAAGAAATAATCTCGTGAGTTCATCTTTATTATTTTTTAAAATATGTAAATATGAGAAAAAATATTAATCTACTGTAAAATAATTGTTTGAAATATTAAACAAAATGCAAAGAGGCTTTTAGTGAATAATCAATACTGAAAAACTGTCATATGCAAATAATTATTATCAAATATTACCTAAGGGGGCTTCTAAAAATAGTAAATTTCAAGGCGTAAGAAATTTGAAAACCGGAGTTTTCTATTGTAAATGAGGATTTTAAAATTTTGAAACAACTAAGAAATTTGCATTTTTTGAAGTCGCCTAATTATCTACAACAAATGACATTTCGCTTCTTTACATATCAAAGAACTAAATTATTTAATGAAAAATCTACCAGACTTCAAAATATCATTTCCGAAAATACGATAAAAATACATTCCACATCTTATTTTTGGAAAATTTATTTCTGAAATGCCAATATCAAATTTCTTTATTAAAAATTCTTTAAGCAAGGCAGCCAAAAGCCTAAATCCTGGTCCTGAAAATTAAGTTTTGTCAAAGCAATTAGTTTTCAATTTGAGTTTTCAATTCAAAAGCTTTCTCATTTAATCCCCAAATTTTGCTTTTCCCAATATACAAAACATGATACATTGACGGAACAATTATGAGTGTGAGGAATGTAGCAAAGGATAATCCGAATATCACTGTCCAGGAAAAGGCTCCCCAAAAACTTGTCATATCTCCACCAAGATAAATTTTTGGATCTAAGTTGTTTAGAAAGGAAACAAAATCAATATTTATTCCAATTGCCATCGGCAGCAATCCGAGAATCGTAGTTATTGCAGTTAGTAGAACGGGTCGTAGTCTGATTTTCCCGGCAAAAACAATACATTCTAAAGAATCGGAAATTTTCAAATCATGTTCTTTTTTCAGGCCTAAGTCCTTCTTCTTCCGCATTTTTGTTAAATTGATATAGTCTATCAAAACTATTGCATTATTTACAACCACACCGGCTAATGAAACTATTCCAATTCCTGTCATTATTACAATAAAATCCATTTTGAATGTTGCAATTCCGCCAAGAACACCTATTGTACTAAGTACCACACTCATAATTATGATAAATGGTTTAACAACCGAATTGAATTGAGATACTAAAATAATTGCAATTAGCGAGACTGCAATAAGCAATACCCGCAATAAAAAAGCCATTGATTCTTCTTGCTCTTCTTGCTCGCCCGTAAATTGATAATCATAACCTTCAGGGAATGGGAATTGTGCCAGAATTGGTTTCAATTGATTGTTAATTTCTGTGGCATTATATCCTTCAATTATATTTGAATAAATCGTAATCATTCGGTTCAAATCTTTTCTTTTCACAGCACCGTAGGTAGTATTATACGAAAATGTTGCTACTGCTGAAACAGGTATCTGAATGATTTTTCCGCTCGATTGGCTTCTAAAAGTAACCTTCATATTCATCAAGGAAGAAATGTCGTTTCTGTATTTTTCTTTAAGCCTTAATACAATTGGATATTCGTCTTCGCCAACTTTGAAATCTGAAACTTCTTTACCAAAAAGAGCTGTTCTGATGGTTGAGGCAATCATACCGGTTGATAGTCCGAAACGCCTTGATTTTTCTCTGTCTATATGAATTAGCATCTCGGGCATACCAACATCCAAATCAATTTTTAGACCTTCGATTCCTTCAATTTCAGCATGATTTATTATTTGCTGAACGGTATCGCTTAGATATAATAATTGTTGAAAATCTTTACCACTAATTTCTAAATTTATTGGTTTGCCGGTAGGAGGTCCATTTGAATTTTTTTCTATCGAAAATTGTATGTTTGCGTATTCACCAATCAATTCGTCGCTTAGTTCTTTCATAATATCGCTTGTTAAAACACCGCCACGGTCTTCGTAATCGACAAAAGTTACAGTCAATAGAAACTGGTTTGGTGTTTCCGAAAAGTTGAAATAATCTGATTCTGCTTTTGCACCAAGACCTACGGTTGTCAAAACTGATTTAACGATTTTCTCATTTTTCTTCAAAACTCTCTCAACATGTTCTTCAATTATCATTGCAACAGAATCCGAAGCCGTAACATCCATTCCAATAGGTAGTTCGGCAAGAATATTAACGTATTCAGGATCGTTTTCGGGGAAGAATAAAACTTTAGGTGAACGTGCACCAAGAAACATGATTGTGAAAATTAGAAGCATGAAAGTCCCAAAAATAAAATAGTATGGATTATTCTTTCGTAACACAAAATGGATGAATTGTTCGTATAAGTTTTCGAGTCTCAATAGAAAAACTTCTTGAAACCATCTGCCTAATTTATTTAAAATGAATAGATTAAACAAGCCAATAATTGTTGCAATTCCGAAAAGAGTGCCAAGAATATTGCTTTGCGCAAGATAGAACAAAATACAAAGGACAAATGTTATTGCCGAAATTATGAGCGATCTTTTTCTGTTTGGAGGCTCTTTGTGTGCATCTTTTTTTACTAAGGATGAAGCAAAAACAGGAATTATTACTAAAGCAACAAACAATGATGAGGTAAGTACAATTATCAATGTTATTGGCAGATATTTCATAAATTCTCCCATGAGGCTATCCCAAAAAATTAATGGGAAAAATGCAGCAAGTGTTGTTGCCGTTGAGGTAATTATTGCGATTGCAATTTCTCCGGCGGCTTGTCGTGCTGCTTCGAATTTAGAATATCCACGGTCGATATACCTATAAATATTTTCGACCACCACAATTGCGTTATCTACGAGCATTCCGAGTGCAAGGATTAATCCAAAAAGAATTATCATATTAATCCGATAGCCAAGAAAGTTGAGTATAACAAAAGAAATGAGCATCGACATTGGAATTGCCGAACCTACCAGCATTGCATTTCGCGTTCCAAGAAAAATGTAGAGAACAATAATAACGAAAATGATTCCGAGTATCATTGAGTTTTCTAAATTCGAAAGTTGTTTACGAATCATTACTGATTGATCGTTGGTTAAAACTATCGACAAATTTTCGGGAATACTGTGACTTTTTCTTGCCTGATCAAGTATTTCGAAAATCTGATCGGTTGCATCAAGCAAATTTTCACCGCTTTTTTTCACCACTTGCAAAGAAACCACTGCTTGCCTGTTTAGTCTGGCAAAATTGTTCGGTTCTTCGTAACCATCAACTATTTCTGCAACATCCCTTAAATATACAATTTTACCATCCTCGTGTTTTACTATAATATTTTCTATCTCTTTTACGGATAAAAATTCGCCAATTATTCGGATTGAACGATGGGTTTTATTTAATTTTAGCTCTCCGGCCGACATAGAAATATTTTCGAAAGCTATTGCATCTTCAATGTCCTGAAAGCTAATTTTACTTGCTTCAGTTTTGAGCGGATCAATATTTATCTTAATTTCTCTTTCGTTAATTCCAGCAATATTAACTTTCGATATTTCTTTTATTTTTTCGATTTCATCTTGCAGATAATCGGCAAATCGTTTTAGCTCAATCAGGCTGTAATCTCCTGAAAGATTAATATTTATAATTGGAAATTCCGAGAAATCTATGTCGTTCACTGAAGGGTCTGCCGGCAGATCGTCTGGCAACTCGCTTTTTGCTTTGTCCACAGCATCTTTCACATCTACCAGAGCTTCGTTGATGTCGATATTTGTATTAAATTCCACTATCACTGCCGACACGTCTTGTGAAGATGTAGAACTTAACCTTTTTACATTTTTTACAGTTTCCAGCTCTTTTTCGATTGGTCTGGTTATTAGGTTTTCGATATCTAAAGGTGGATTTCCGGGATAGATCGTATTTACAAGAATTGTAGGAAAAAATACTTCTGGAAATAGTTCTTTTGGCAACGAGCGATATGAATATAAGCCAAAAATTAGGAAAACTATTGCTAATAAATAAATCGTATTTTTATTTTTTAATGCAAATGAAGTTAGAAAAAAATCTCTGATTACTTTTTTCTTTGTTTGTGATTCAGTAATAATTTCCTGATTATCAGTGTTCATATTTTATTTTTTTATTTTTTATTTGCAAATTCTTAAATAGATATTTCGCATATTGGATTTCTGAACTATAAGATTTAATTCAATGGGATTGTTTTCACCAATAAATTTTCACTTATTATGCTAATAAAAGAATCGAATATAATTAGTCATTTTATCAGTTTATAAATTTCATTAAAAATTTATAAACTGATATTTTATTGGTAATTATTCCGAATTCTCAGCTTTGTGTCTTCTATTATCACTAAAGAATTTGATAAAATATCTGTTTTCAGATTTAATAGCTGACTATAAACTTTTATTACATTTGTTGCTTGAATGTTTTTTAGCTTAATATAGATAATTCCATAATAACTAATCCCTTCAAAAATATCTGACTTCCCAAAGTCTTCGTCGTGGGTCAAAACAAACCGGTTTCCTAAATATGCAGTTTTAATAAGCTCTTCGTCGGTTTTTCCAATCCAATTGTTTTCTTTTACGTCAAGTACATCTATGTTTTGTAGTCGAAGAAAATTGACTACTACAGGAGAAATATTTTCATCGGTAAGTAATTTTATCTTTTTAAATATCATAACTTAACCTCCAAATTTAGATTATCAATATTTTTGTAAAAATGTGCCAAATATTTGTAGCAGGCATGTAAATCTTCCTTTATAATATGAGAATAGTCTTGAAGAATTTCATCTTCCGATACTCCGGAAGCAAGTAAATTGAGAATAAATTCAACACTTATTCTTGAACCAGCAATAATTGGCCTTCCTCCAGCAATTTTCGGATTAATTGTAATTCTTTCCATAACCTCCCAAATTCATAATAATAAATCTTCAAAAATATTGATTTTATTTAAATATCAAAATCCAACCAAATTAATTTGACGGATTTACTTTATCGCCATCGGCAATAAGATTATAACCTTTGACAATAACCTTATTCCCTTCGGATAGTCCTTTTGAAATAATTGTATTGTCGTTTTCCGACATTCCGGGTTCAACATAAACTTTTTTCGCAAAGCTACCGTTGTTAGTCTTCTCGGCCACATAGAGGTATGTTCCTTTCATATCTTGTTTTAAAATTATAGAAGGAACAACAAGAGCATTATTGTTTTCATAATCATTTAGTTTTAATACAGTTGTAAGATTTGGTTTTAGTAAATTATTTTTGTTTTTTATTAATAATTGTGTTTTGAAAGTTCGGTTTTGAGTACTAATTACATTTCCAATTCTATAAATATCAGTATAAATTGTCATTTCCGGGTAGGCTGATATTTTAAGCAGAACAGAATCTCCTTCCTTAATTTTTGAAATATATGCCTCAGAAATATCTGCATTAATATATACCGATTCCAAATTTACGATTAGCATAAATTGCATTCCGGGAACAGCCAATTCTCCTTCCTTTAAAGATATCATTTCAATTGTTCCGTTGATGGGTGAAGTAATCAATGCCATGTTTTTTTGTGCTCTTAAAGTACTGAGCTTATTTTCGAGGGAAATTTTGTTGTTTTTTGCATTCAAAAAATCTATTTCGGAGCCAATTTTTTTATCCCAAAGCTGCTTTTGCTTTTTGTACAACAGACTTGCCAATTCTAATGAAGATTCGATTTCTTTTATTGTATTGTCTGTAACACTGGTATTTAGCTTAGCAAGCGATTGACCTTTTTTTACTTTTTGTCCTTCAACTACATAAATTTTATTTATCTGGCCATTAATTTCGGGACTTATAAATGCTTGTTTTACAGCTTCGACACTACCGCTTGCCTCAAAAAAGTGTTCAAACTTTTCAGATACAACAGTTTTACTAACAACTTTTTGAATATGTTCTTGATTGTCCGCTCCTTTGATTTCTTTTAATTGGCCTTTCAATTCGTGATTTTTTGCATTAAGTTCGGCAATCTCTTTTTTGTTTTTTGACATTTCCTGATTTATGGATTCTTCTGTGATTGCTGGATTGCTACACGAAAGAAGAAACATAAAACCAATTATTAAGATTTTTAAATTCGCTATATTTTTAAAAAAAGCAAAAACTCTATTTTGTAATTTCATTTGTTGCGGGTTTTAATTTTTATATAATAATTTATTTAGACCGGAATTTGCTTTAAGCAAATCTATCATTTTGTTGAAATAATTTGATTGTGCTGTAAGATATTGATTATGAACTTGTGTTAAGTCGAAACTCGTTGAAATTCCTTCTTGATATTTGGTTAATGTTTTTTCATAGATTTTCTTGGCAAGTTCCAGATTTTGTTTCAAGTTTAAATATTCTTCATAGTTTGTTTTTAAATCAGATTTTGCTTGTTCGACTCCAAGAATTAAATTTTGTTCGACTTGCCATTTTGTATTTCTAACTTTTTCGAGCTCAATTTTTGCTTGTGAAACTTTCGACAATTTCATGCCGCTCGACAAAAGGGGAACTTCGATATTTAATCCAAAAATATCGGGTGGCGAAAAATTAAATTCCGGTTTGTTCATTTGTTCTTCGTGATTATAAAAAGCTGCTACACTTGGAAGAAATGTCGATTTTTCTCTTTTCAAACTCAAGTTCGACAGATTTTCCTGGGTTGTAATTAATTTGTAATCAATATTATTTTCTACAAAAAATTGTTCGTTCAATAATTGTTCGTACGATATATTTGAAAGAATATCGTCAAGATTATCAGTTAATTCAATATCAATTTCAGTTTCCAAACCTAATTGCATTTTCAAAAGTTTGTATGTCAAACCTACCTGACGTTCTAATGAGCTTAGCGAGTTTTTAATGTTGGAAAGTGTGAGTTCTATTTGGTCAAAATCTGTATCTTCCACAAAACCAACATTTAACATTTCCTTTATTTCATAAGCAATTTTTTCTGTATTTGTTAGAGTCGATTCTAAAATTTCCTTACTTTTTTCGGCTATTAGAACCAAGTAATATGTATTTATTATCAATTCTTTAATATCTGCTTCGGTCTTCTGCAGGTTTTGTTCTGAGAGCTTTTTATAGATTTTCGATGCCTGCAATCCAACAATATATTCGCCACTAAAAACCAACTGCGACACATTAAAATCGAAGGTAACATTTTCTTTTGTTCCAAGTTGGATTGGCTCTCCTTCAACATAGTTATCCATGACCATATCTGATGTCAATGGCATTGTTGCATCTATTGACTGCCAATCGATATAGCCGCCAAAGTTCATTTCCGGGACTTCCAAAATATTCGAATAATTTGCTGTTCCGGTGGCATGTGGCAAACCTATTGCAGTGGTTTCCCAAACTTTCTTTTTTGCTAAAACAATATCGAGTTTTGCATTTTTTATTTGGGCATTATTTTTAAGGGCATAATCCTGAGCTTCTTTCAAGGACAGTTTCATAACTGTCTGCGACTGCATATTGAGAGCTGAAAATAGTATCACTATAACAGCCAAAATGCCATGTTTAATCTTCATTATATTTGGGTTTTTAGTTCTTTAAGTTTTTCGTAAAGCAATTTTATTCCATTCGGGTTTGCAATTCCATGAATGTGATAAATAAATAATTCATAGAAAACTTCTGTAGAAATAATTTCTTGATTGGAAAAATTTTCGCTTCTGCCAATATTATCCATTCGGTCGAGATAGAATTTTACTATTATTTGTTCATTTATCTCTTTTCTGAATAGATTTTGCTTTTTCCCTTTTATGATGTTATTAAGAAATATTTCGTACATCCTTTCTCGTCGGTTGCACTTCAAATTATTCAGTAAGGAAGGATAGTATTTTTTCAAATCGTAGAAAGTGGAAGGATTGTGCTTTTGCAAAATATGGTTTACATGTTTATTTATCTCAAATAATTCGTCAATTGCATTTAGATTTTTTTCTAACAAATTGTCTAAAAACACATTTCTTTCCTCAATATCAGCCTGCAAAACTTTTTCAACAAGCTCAGTTTTGTCTTTTATGTGTTGATACAATGTCTTTTTCGAAATTCCAAGTTCTCTTGCAACATCGTCCATTGTGATACTTTTTATCCCATATTTCTGATAAAGAACTCTTACATTAGAAACTATATTTTGTAAATCCTTATTCATGCGGCAAAAGTAATTCTAAAAACTTAGGAAACAAATTATTTATAAAACGTTTCTATTGTTTATTTAGTTTTTTTTCGTTTAACTATGAAGAAATCTTGAGTGTAACTTCAAATTTTCTTTAGAAAGTTTTGATTATTGAAGGTGAATAGCAACTACTTAGAACAATTTCGGATTTTTTAATGACGGAGAAATATATTTGCGAGTTTTCCGAAAACTTTGATTCGGCCATAAATTCCTTAGATGATAAAATCGCAGGTTTATATTTAGGAGCTGACGATTATTTGACCAAACCATTAGAAATTTACGAATGGAATTCCAGAATTAAGGCACTCATTAGAAGGAGGCAATTCGATGGAGATAAAATAGTAAAATCGAATTAGAATATAATTATTCAACCCTCGCTTTACATCTTTCGTAAAAATAATAAAAACCAAAACCCTGTATTTTATCAGCGTTTTGGTTTGAATTACAATTTTTATAAAAAATTTTCGCTTGGATTAAATCTACGAGTAAACAAATTCCATATTCTCGATTTTATTGAATGGAGTTTTATTTACAAAATTAAGTACAAGTAAACAAAATTACAATCAATAGAGATTTTATTCATTTTGAGTACGGTATTATCATTCAGAACCAACTTTCTGTTTAAACCATGCCAAATCTTGCGATTTAGGTCTTTCTATTGAAAATCCTAAAGCTCTGTCCCAGACCAATTGTGCTAAAACACCAAGTGCTCTTGAAACACCAAATAAAACTGTATAAAAATCGTATTCCTTAATTCCATAATGCAGGAGCATCACACCTGAATGAGCATCGACATTTGGCCAGGGATTTTTTATTTTCGAGATGTTTGACAGAATCGGAGGGACTACTTCATATATATTATTAACAACTTGAAACAAAGGATCCTCCGGAAAATGCTTTTGTGCAAATTCTCTTTGAGCTAAATATCTGGGGTCGGTTTTTCGTAACACAGCATGACCATATCCAGGAACCACTTTACCTTCTTTCAATGTTCGGGTAGTATATTCTGCTATTTGTTTTTTACTTGGATTTTCGTTCCCAATTTCTTCCAACATTTTAAATATCCATCTAATAACTTCCTGATTAGCCAAACCATGCAAAGGTCCGGCTAATCCGGCCAGTCCGGCAGCAAATGAATAATACGGATTGCTAAGAGCCGAACCAACCAAATGTGTTGTATGTGCCGAAACATTTCCTCCTTCGTGGTCGGTATGAATTGTTAAATATAATCTGAAAAGTTCTTTTACTTCTGGGCTATCATATCCCATCATATGAGCGAAATTTGCTGCCCAGTCTAATCCGGGTATCGCTTCAATAAAATTAGAATTATGGAAAGATCTTCTATAAATGTAGGCAGCAATTCGCGGCAAACGAGCAATAAGGTCCATTACATCTTCGTAGGTAAGATCCCAGTAATCTTTCTTGACTAAACCTTGCCTGTGAGCAAGCCTGAATTTTGATTCGGTTGACATTGATGCAATTGAACTTACAAGCTGAGTCATCGGATGTGCATCAACAGGAAAGGAGTTTATAATATCGTAAACATATTGAGGAACTTCTGCTCGGTCGTACCATTCTTTCGAGAGTTGAGTAACATCGTCTTCAGTAGGGATGTGATTTAGCAACATTAAATAAAATAGCCCTTCAGGCAAAGGATAATTTCCTCCTTTTGCTGTAGGCAAAATTTTCTTTAATTCCGGAATTGAATATCCACGAAATCTTATACCTTCTTCCGGATCAAGTTTCGAGGTGCTTGTTAACAGACTGACAACACCACGCATTCCAGTCAAAACCTGTTCTAAAGTTACATCGCAGATAACTTTTTTTCCATGCTCCCTATTTAGCTTTTTAATACTTTCAATAAAAGGAGGAGCTTCTTCGTAAATAATTTTTTTAATTTTTTTCATAATATTTAGTTTTAAAATAAATAATTTAACTATTCAGACTTATTGCTTAAAACAAAAAAATAAGAACTCAAAATTCCGTTTGTGAAGATCAATGCTTGTATAATTTGCTTGAATCAGATGCAATCAGTTTTCTGAAGTAAAAACTTATAACTATAGAGCTTCAACTTTCATCAACAAAATACTTATACGAAGCATTCTTACTCAAATATTGCATCCATTTTGGATAACTTTGTCAAAAAAAATATGTACTATCCAAATTTAATACAAATTAAAGCTAAAAGCAAATATTAATTGAATTTGGAAACTATTTATTACATATTCTCAAGTCAATTTTTTCAATAAAAAGAGAAAAAAGCAAATTTTCATTGATAGATATGAAATCATTAAAGTTATTCTCTCCCTATTTTTATGGCATATGTTTGTTAGTTGAAATAAGCTCGGAAAATAAAATTTAGTAGGAATCAAATTTTTAAGTAATAATAAAAATAAAAGTAAATTTGTGCCGTATTAAAAACGAGATTTTATTATGAGCGAAAAAAGTATTAGTGATAACAAAAATAAACAATTGATGGGCGAAACGAATAAGACGAAAAAGAGCAATTTGGCTTATATTATTTTACTGGTAATAATGGCAATAGCGATTGCAGCAATATCATGGTTCTATTATCAACAGAAAATAGAAACAGAAAAAATTGTAAGCGTATTAAAAATTGAGAAACAAGATATTCAGACCGAATTGGACATTTTGCTTAGCGAATACGATACTTTAAAAACCAACAACGACACTCTTAATGTAAAATTAGCTGAGGAAAGGTCAAAAATTCAGCTTATGATTGAAGATGTTAAACAAATTAAGGCAACAAATGCTTCAAAAATTCGACAGTACAAAAAGGAGCTTGGGACATTGCGAAATATCATGAAAAGCTACATCACTCAAATAGATTCTTTAAATACAAAAAACCAGGAATTAACCCTCGAAAATATTGAAGTTCGAGAGAAAATTCAAAAAGCAAAAAACAGAAATCAAAAGCTTTCAAAAACAAATGAAGATTTAAGCAATATTGTAGAAAAAGCCGCTGTTCTGAAAGCAAATAATTTTGATATTATATCCTTGAATAAAAGGGGCAGAGAGACTAAAAAAGCAAGCCGGCTTAAAAAAATCAAAGTGTGCTTCGATATTTCAGAAAATGTAGTTGTTGAGCCCGGAGCCAAAGATGTTTTTATTCGAATTGTTCGCCCCGATGATCTGGTGCTGACAAAATCGGTAGAAAACCTTTTTGAATTTGAAGGAATGGAGATAGTATATTCGGCAAAACGACTACTTGAATATGAAAACAAAGAAGCCCAAATTTGCATTTTTTGGGAAAATGATGAAATATATTTGCCCGGAAATTATTCTGTAGATGTATTTTTGGAAGGAAACCTAGTTGGTTCAGCCGATTTTGAAATGAAATAAATAGCTATGAAAAAGAATCTATATCTAATTTTTTTGTTAATTGCTAATTTTGCTTTTTCTCAATTTTCTCTTGAAAATGCAAAAACAATTCCGATGTTTACTGTAAATTATTCCTTGCAATTTCCTCAAAAAGATTTGGCAGAAAGGTATGGTGTTAATTCGATGATTGGCTCATCGTTTTCGCTAAAGCTAAAATCGAATTTTATTATCGGAATTGAAGCAAGCTACCTTTTTGGGAACAATCTAAAAGAAGATGGAATTTTCGATAAAATAAAAACTTCGAACGGTGAAATGATTAATCTTTATGGAGAATATGCAGATTATATTCTTTCTGAAAGAGGTTTTTTTATGGGTGCAAAACTTGGGTATCTGTTTCCGGTTTTTTCGCCAAACGAAAATTCAGGAATCCTGATATATGCAAATTTTGGACTTCTTCAGCATAAAATTAGAATTGAAAATAACGGAAATAATACTCCGCAAATAATTAACGATTATGCAAAAGGATATGATAGGCTAACCAATGGTTTTGCAATCAACGAATTTGTGGGTTATTCGTATATGAGCGACGATGGAAATTATAATTTTTACGCCGGAATCGAATATTATCAAGCCTGGACAAAAAATCGTCGCGATTTCAATTTCGACACAAAACAACAGGACAATTCAGACAGGCAAGATTTTTTATACGGAATTAGAGTTGGTTGGATAATTCCAATTAAGCGGCAAACAGCGAATAATTATTATACAAAATAGAATCTACTATTTCTGTTATCAATGAGCATTTCGCTTTTTGCATAAAACCTGAACAGTCTATCTTTTTCATATTAGAAAATGCTTCAACTTTATAATTTTTCAATCAGAATATATTATGCACTAATTTTTTTCGCCTCAGTTTTTGGCAATTCTAAGGCAAAATTGTGGATCGATGGCAGGAAATATATTTTTGCAAAACTAAAGTCGGCAATAAATACAAGCGAGGAAATTATCTGGTTTCACGTAGCATCGCTTGGAGAGTTTGAGCAAGCTTTGCCACTTATTGAAGAAGTAAAATCGCAATTCAAAAATTGCAAAATATTACTTACATTTTTTTCACCTTCGGGTTTCGAAATAAAGAAGAACTATCGAGGAGCTGATTATATTTTTTATCTCCCCTTGGATACAAAATCGAATGCTAGAAAATTCGTAGAAATTGTAAATCCGAAGTTCGTAATTTTTGTGAAATATGAATTTTGGTATCATTATTTAAATTGTCTGAAAAACAGAAAAATACCAACTTATGTTGTGTCAGCAATATTCAGAAAGAATCAACGATTTTTTAAGTGGTACGCTGGCTTTTTTAAGAAAACCTTAAATTCATTCAATCATATTTTTGTTCAAAACGAAATTTCAAAAAACCTTCTTAGTTCAATAAATATAAATCAAGTAAGCATTGCCGGTGATACTCGTTTCGACAGAGTTGCAAAAATTTCTGAACAGTCGAAAAAAATTACTTTAGTCGAAAAATTTAAGCAAAATAGTCAGATAATTATTGGAGGAAGTAGTTGGCAGAAAGAAGAGGAAATTCTTATAAATTTTATCAATCAGGCCGAAACAGAATCTAAATTTATTATTGCTCCTCACGAAATTAAAAAAGAAAATATTGATCGGATTTTTAATTCAATAAAACCTAAAACTATAAAGTTCTCGGAGGCAGGTCCCGAAACTATTAATCAATTTGAAGTGCTTATTATTGACAATATCGGAATGCTGTCATCTCTTTATAAATATTGCGAAATTGCCTTTATTGGCGGCGGTTTTGGTGTTGGAATCCATAATATTCTTGAGGCAGCAACTTTTGGTTTGCCTGTAATTTTCGGACCAAATTACTCAAAATTTCAAGAAGCAAATGAGCTTATTCAACTTAAAGGAGCTTTCCCAATAAGCAATTTCGAGGAATTTAATGGAACAGTAAAAAATCTGATTGCAGACAAATCTATGCTTGAAAAAACCTCCCGGATTTCAAGTGCATATGTTGAATCTAAAATTGGTGCAACAAAAATTATTATAGATTTTTTATTGAATGAAAATTAGAGTTGAATTTTTTCTCTTGCAAAGCTGCAACAGGCTTTTGAGGGGAAAGTTCAAAACACTATGAATAAATTTCCTTTTTCGATGCCAGTAGTGTATTTTTCAGTAAAGAAACAATGGTCATTGGGCCAACTCCGCCAGGAACGGGAGTTATATATTCACATTTCTCTGAAACTTCATCATATTTTACATCGCCTTTTAATTTCCAGCCCGATTTTGTTTTGTCAGATTTTACACGATGCATTCCTACATCGATTACTACTGCCCCGTTTTTAACCATATCTGCCGTTAGAAATTCGAGTTTGCCAATTGCAACAATTAATATATCTGCATTTTTTGTAATCTCTTTTATGTTTTTTGTACGACTATGGCAAACGGTAACTGTAGAGTTTCCAGGATATGCTTTCTTCATCATCAGCAAACTAAGTGGCGTACCAACAATATTACTTCTTCCAATTATTACACAATTTTTCCCTACGGTTTCGATTTCATATTTTTTAATCAACTCAACTATTCCGAAAGGTGTGGCAGGCAAATATGCAGGTAGCCCTATTACCATTCTTCCAACATTCTCGGGATGAAAACCATCTACATCTTTTGATGGGTCGATAGCCAATGTAATTTTTTCTTCAGAAATATGATCTGGCAATGGTAGTTGTACTATAAAGCCATCAATTTCAGGGCTTTGATTTAGCTGCGAAATTTCTGCTAATAATTTGTTTTCAGAAATATTTTCGTCGAATCTCAAAGTAGTAGAATCAAATCCAACCTGTTCGCAAGCTTTGGTTTTGTGCCCGACGTAAGTTTCGCTCGCCGGATCGTTGCCAACAATTATTGCTGCAAGATGCGGAACTTTCCCGCCATTTTCATTTATCTTGTTTACTTCTTCAGCAATCTGATTTTTTATTTCAGATGAGATTTTTTTTCCATCAATTATTTGCATTTTTTTAATTTGTATGTTTGAAATTCGGGAAAGCTTGAATAAAGTTTCTAATTTCTAATTTCCAATTTTTGACTCTCTACCTTTTAGCAGCAGTAAGGTTATTCATCATTCGTTTTAAGTTTTTTCCGCTGCTTGCCATTTTCATAATTTTTCGAGTTTCGTCAAATTGTTTGATCAATTGATTAACTTCTTGAACCGTTGTTCCGCTACCATTTGCAATTCGGCGGCGGCGGCTACCATTCAAAACAGTGGGATTGTCTCTTTCTATGGGTGTCATCGATTGAATTATTGCTTCAATATTCTTGAAAGCATCGTCATCCATATCCATATTTTTTATTGCTTTTCCAACTCCGGGAATCATTCCGGCAAGGTCTTTCATATTCCCCATTTTTTTTATTTGCTGAATTTGCTTATAAAAATCGTTGAAGTTGAATTGGTTTTTCGCAATTTTCTTTTGAAGTTTTCTTGCTTCATCAGCATCGAAATGTTCTTGAGCTTTTTCTACAAAGCTTACTACATCGCCCATTCCAAGAATACGGTTTGCCATACGGTCGGGGTAGAAAATCTCTAAAGCATCGAGCTTTTCGCCTGTACCTACAAATTTGATTGGCTTATTTACAACCGATTTTATTGTTAAGGCTGCTCCACCTCTTGTGTCACCATCAAGTTTTGTAAGCACAACACCATCATAATCGAGACGATTGTTAAATTCTTTCGCAGTATTTACAGCATCTTGCCCTGTCATTGAATCAACAACAAATAATATCTCGTGCGGATTGATTTTATTTTTAATTGTGGTTATCTCGTTCATCATTTGTTCGTCTATTGCCAAACGACCTGCCGTATCTACAATCACCAAATTATGTCCGTTTTCCTTTGCATATTTTACCGAAGCTTTGGCAATTTTCACAGGATCGAGATTTCCTTCTTCGGAATAAACCGGAATATCAATCTGTCCGGCAAGAACTTTCAACTGCTCAATTGCAGCAGGACGATAAACATCACAAGCCACCAACAAAGGATTTTTCCCTCGTTTTGTTTTTAGATAGTTTGCAAGTTTACCCGAAAATGTTGTTTTACCGGAACCCTGCAAACCAGCAATAAGAATTATGCTTGGATTGGTTTTAATGTTTACATCAACCTGATCGCCTCCCATGAGACCGGTCAGCTCATCGTTAACAATTTTTATCATCAACTGGCTTGGTTTCAGCGATTTTAGCACATCTTGTCCAAGGGCTTTTTCCTTTACTGTATCAGTAAACGATTTTGCAATTTTGAAATTTACATCGGCATCTAACAATGCTCTTCGTACATCTTTTAAGGTTTCGGCTACATTGATTTCTGTAATCCTGCCCTCGCCTTTCAGTATTTTAAACGACTTTTCTAATCTATCTGATAATTTTTCGAACATAACTTTTCAATTTTTTGCAAAATTATAAAATCTTTGGGATTGAAGTAGAAATTTGAGACAATAAATATTTCGAAATTATAATTTGGAATAAGGAACTATTTGTTCTATTTTTATGTCAAAATTAAAATGCCGATAACAAACAATTATGAAAACAAGATTTATTATTATAATAAGTACATTATTAATTTCAACAAACATTTTTGCACAAGGACTTTTGCTTGATTGGGTGGCAGGTTTTGGAGGAGCAAATGCTGGAGGTGGAGGTAAAACTATTACTGTTGATAACGATGGGAATGTTTATACGCTTGGTAATTTTTTTGGAACTATGGATTTTGATCCTGGAATTGGAGTTTCTAATCTTTCATCAAATGGACCATCAAATGAATTTATTACAAAATTTGACAATTCTGGAAATTTAATATGGGCAAGAAGAATAGGTGCGAATAGTAATCAATATGGTCAATTTATTGCAATTGATCCGTTTGGCAACCTTTATCATGTTGGATCTTTTTCTGGAACAGTTGACTTTGATCCGGGAAGTGGTATATTTAATCTTAGTTCGAACGGGATTAATGATATTTTTATTTCTAAACTTGATTCATCAGGCTATTTTATATGGGCCAAAAGTATAGGAGGAATAGACTCTGATATGGCAACTTCTGTGGATATTGATAATGAGGGAAATGTATGCCTAACAGGAACTTTTAGTGAAACTGCCGATTTCGACCCTAATATTGGAATTCATAATATTACATCAAATGGTAGTTCGGATATTTTTGTATTGAAACTTAGTTCTACTGGAGATATGATTTATGCGTACAATTTTGGGGGTGATACCGGTGATAATATTGGAAAATCAATAACTATTGATGCCTCACACAATGTCTATGTTGCCGGAACTTTTTGCGATACTGTAGATTTTGATCCCGATCCGTTTGGAGTATATAATCTAAATGAAACACATGGTACAATTTTTATCTTAAAATTAGATAACTCCGGTAATTTTGTATGGAGTATTAACATTGGGGGCAATGCTACTTGGTTAAATAGTTGTAGTTCGCTTTCTGTTGATGATTCTGAGAATGTCTATTTAACCGGCGAATTTACAGACACTATGGATTTTGATCCGGGACCAGGTGTGTATAATCTAATTTCATTATTTTACATAGACATTTATATTTCAAAATTTGATGAAAATGGCAATTTTGATTTTGTGAAAAGTGTTAGAAGCGAAAACTTTATGGTTAGTAATGCAAGTAATTCCATTAGTATTGACAATTCAGGAAATATTTATACAATAGGAGCTTTTCAAATTGTAGCTGATTTCGATCCTGATCCGATAGGCATTGATTATTTGACATCAAATGGATTATACGATATTTTTATTTCAAAATTAGATTCATTCGGAAATCATGTTTGGGCACAAAACTTTGGTTCAAATTCTTTTGATGAAGGAACATCAATTACTGTTGATAATGCAGGAAATGTCTTTTCAACAGGATATTTTGAAAACACGGTAGATTTTGATCCTAATTCTGGCATATGTAATTTGACATCTAATCCAATTAATTTCCCAAACCCTTTCATCTTAAAACTTAAGACTTGCTATGAGACATCATCTACTTTAGAAATATTTTCCTGCAAAAACTACATTTCGCCTTCAGGAGATAGCTTAACAAATTCAGGGGTTTATATTGATACAATTGCAAATGCTGCGGGTTGCGATAGCATCATAACTTTAGATTTGACAATATATAATGTTGATACTTCAGTTTTCCAAAATGGAAATACCTTGTCTGCTAATGCAAACGGAGCAATTTACCAATGGATAGATTGTGGAAATGGAAATATACCAATTGCTGGAGCAACAAACAAAATATTTATTCCCACTGCAAATGGCAGCTATGCAGTAATAATTACAGAAAATGGCTGCACCGACACAAGTTCGTGTTATATAATAAACACAGTTAGTATATCAGAAAATGATTTTGATTCAGGAGTAAAAGTTTATCCAAATCCGGCAAATGAAAAAATTCATATAGATTTCGAAACCTTTTATCCAAAAGGAACTGTTGAAATAATAAATAATTCCGGTCAGCTTTTGATTGAAAAGAATTTTGCAAATCAAAAAACAATCGAGTTGGATATTAAAAAATTACCGGCTGGCGAATATTTTGTAAGGAAAGTTGTGGAAAATAAAACTATCTTTGTTGAAAAATTTGTGAAGGAATAGATATTATTCTTTTTTCAAATAAAATATCGTATGTTTTATTGTGTTTTTTTTTATAGAAAATTTCAATGAGATTTGTAATTCAAAACTATTATTATGAAAACGAAAATTTTTATCCTAACTAGCATTTTTTTTATTTCAACTAACCTATTTGCTCAGCAACTACAATTTGATTGGGCTGCAGGCTTCACTGGAGAAACTGGATCTGGAACAAGTTTTGACATGGACTCAGCAGGAAACATATATTCAGTAGGAGGATTTTCAGGAACAGGAGATTTTGATCCAGGGTCTGGAGTATATAATCTGACCTCAAATTATTTTACTGCATATATTTCTAAATTAGATGCAGCAGGTAATTTTGTTTTTGCAAATAGAATTGGCAATGGTGGAGATGTTGGTTGTGCTGATATTACAATTAATCTTGAGGGAAATTTTCTTATTATAGGGCGTTTTGCAGATACATTAGATCTTGATTTTGGGCCTGGCGAATATTTAGTTCCCGGACCAGGAATGTATATTGCTAAATATAATTCATCAGGAGATTTAATTTGGGCAAAAGCTATTGCTACAAATGGTGTTACTGGTGTCTCAATTTCTACAGACGCATTCAATAATATTTATATCTCAGGTAAATTTACCGGTATTGTTGATTTTGACACAGGACCAAACGTTTTTAATCTTTCTCCTACAGTCAATACAAACAATCCCGATATATTTATATTAAAATTAGATTCATTGGGAGATTTTTTATGGGCCAAACAAATAGGAGGAGAATTCTGTGATTATGCACATTCAATGTGTTTAGACAATATAGGGAATGTATATGTAACCGGTGAGTTTAAGAGTACTACAGATTTTGATCCAGGCCCTGGCGTGTTTAACCTTTCTGCAGAATATCTTTCATGTTATATTGTCAAATTAAATTCTTCAGGAAATTTTGTGTGGGCAAATACCTTTGAAGGTGGAATGTCTCGTGGGCATTCAATTGTTTGTGATAATTCAGGTTATATTTATGTAACAGGGAATTTCTCTGGAACTGTTGATTTTGATCCTGATTCAATTGGAATTTTTGAATTGACTCCGCAGGAAAATTTTGACGTTTTTATTTCTAAAATTGATACTTCTGGTACAATTTCTTTTGTAAAACATATAGAATGTTACAATTGTATTAGTTATTCAATTGCTCTTGATGCTACCGGGAATATTTATACTACAGGATATTTCCATGTTTCAGTAGATTTAGATCCAGCAATTGGGATTTATAATCTTTATGGAAACAATGATATATTTATATCAAAATTAGATGTATCAGGAAATTTTGCTTGGGCAGGCAGCTTTGGCAGTACTGAATGGGATTATGGCAGGGATTTGAAAACTGACCATGAAAATAATGTAATTTTAGTTGGAGGATTTCATGAAGTTGTTGATTTTGATCCCGGACCAAATGTTTATAATTTGAGTTCAACATATAACCTGAACAATTATTCCCAAAACGCATTTGTATTGAAATTGAGTCAATGCTCTGAAGTGTCAAGTATAATTTCAGAATCAGCCTGCTTCAGCTATTATTTCAATGATACTACAATCACAAGTAATGGTACGTATTACGATACTATTACAAATGGTTCTGGTTGCGATAGCATTATTACTCTAAATGTAACATTTAATTATGTAGATACCTCTGTTACTCAAAATGAAAATACTCTAACTGCAAACTCAAATGGAGCAACTTACCAATGGACTTATTGTGGATATGGGAATATGCCAGTTATCGGTGAAACAAATCAAAGTTTCACTCCCACCATAAATGGCAGCTATGCAGTAATAATCACAGAAAATGGCTGCACTGACACAAGTTCGTGTTATACAATAACCACTCTTGGCATAACAGAAAACAAATTAAATTCAGGAATAAAAATTTATCCCAATCCTTTTTCTGAAACTACCAAAATTAGCTTTTATCTGAATAAAGCGGAATTTGATTCACTTGAAATCTTTGATATTACCGGAAAAAAAGTTAGAACCATTTTTAATAATCAATTTAATGAAAAAGGTGTATATTCTTATTCTGTAAATATGAAAGCTAATATTTCCGGAATTTATCTTGCCAAACTAACAGTTGGCAACGAAATTAGAACAAAA